>NZ_JALXKT010000100.1:0-5211 GCF_025144775.1 Brachybacterium sp. p3-SID957
TTTTTTCTATGTTTTCATGGAGAGTTTGATCCTGGCTCAGGACGAACGCTGGCGGCGTGCTTAACACATGCAAGTCGAACGATGACGACAGGGCTTGCCTTGTCTGATTAGTGGCGAACGGGTGAGTAACACGTGAGTAACCTGCCCCCCTCTTCGGGATAACCTCGGGAAATCGGGGCTAATACCGGATATGACTTCGCACCGCATGGTGTGTTGTGGAAAGTTTTTCGGTGGGGGATGGACTCGCGGCCTATCAGTTTGTTGGTGAGGTAATGGCTCACCAAGGCGATGACGGGTAGCCGGCCTGAGAGGGCGACCGGCCACACTGGGACTGAGACACGGCCCAGACTCCTACGGGAGGCAGCAGTGGGGAATATTGCACAATGGGCGAAAGCCTGATGCAGCGACGCCGCGTGGGGGATGACGGCCTTCGGGTTGTAAACCTCTTTCAGCAGGGAAGAAGCGAGAGTGACGGTACCTGCAGAAGAAGCGCCGGCTAACTACGTGCCAGCAGCCGCGGTAATACGTAGGGCGCAAGCGTTGTCCGGAATTATTGGGCGTAAAGAGCTTGTAGGTGGCTTGTCGCGTCTGCCGTGAAAACCCGAGGCTCAACCTCGGGCGTGCGGTGGGTACGGGCAGGCTAGAGTGTGGTAGGGGAGACTGGAACTCCTGGTGTAGCGGTGATATGCGCAGATATCAGGAAGAACACCGATGGCGAAGGCAGGTCTCTGGGCCATTACTGACACTGAGAAGCGAAAGCATGGGGAGCGAACAGGATTAGATACCCTGGTAGTCCATGCCGTAAACGTTGGGCACTAGGTGTGGGGAACATTCCACGTTTTCCGCGCCGTAGCTAACGCATTAAGTGCCCCGCCTGGGGAGTACGGCCGCAAGGCTAAAACTCAAAGGAATTGACGGGGGCCCGCACAAGCGGCGGAGCATGCGGATTAATTCGATGCAACGCGAAGAACCTTACCAAGGCTTGACATGCACCGGACGGCTCCAGAGATGGGGTTTTCTTCGGACTGGTGCACAGGTGGTGCATGGTTGTCGTCAGCTCGTGTCGTGAGATGTTGGGTTAAGTCCCGCAACGAGCGCAACCCTCGTTCCATGTTGCCAGCGCGTTATGGCGGGGACTCATGGGAGACTGCCGGGGTCAACTCGGAGGAAGGTGGGGACGACGTCAAATCATCATGCCCCTTATGTCTTGGGCTTCACGCATGCTACAATGGTCGGTACAATGGGTTGCGAAACTGTGAGGTGGAGCGAATCCCAAAAAGCCGGTCTCAGTTCGGATTGGGGTCTGCAACTCGACCCCATGAAGTCGGAGTCGCTAGTAATCGCAGATCAGCAACGCTGCGGTGAATACGTTCCCGGGCCTTGTACACACCGCCCGTCAAGTCACGAAAGTCGGTAACACCCGAAGCCAGTGGCCCATCCTCGTGAGGGAGCTGTCGAAGGTGGGATTGGCGATTGGGACTAAGTCGTAACAAGGTAGCCGTACCGGAAGGTGCGGCTGGATCACCTCCTTTCTAAGGAGCATCACCATTAATGGTGGCCATCTGCCTGCCCGCGTGTGGTGGGGGTGGTTGCTCATGGGTGGAACATCAACGGATGGGCGCTTCATCATCGGGTGCTGCTCGCTAGTACGGTCCTTCGGGGCGTGGAACGTGGGTTGCCTGGTGGTTCGAGGTGGAGACACGCTATTGGGTTGTGAGGCTGCACGCGGCCCCTGGGTTCGCCCCGGGGTGTGTGGCTGGTCCTCCCTGCTTCCCGTTGCCGGTATCGGCTCGGGTGGTGGTGTGGGGTTGTTTCTTGAGAACTGCATAGTGGACGCGAGCATCTTGTAAGCAATTTATTTTAGTGTCTTTGTAGTGTTTGCCAAGTCTTTAAGGGCGTACGGTGGATGCCTGGGCACGAGGAGCCGATGAAGGACGTAGGAGTCTGCGATAAGCCTCGGGGAGGTGACAACCGACCTGTGATCCGAGGATGTCCGAATGGGGAAACCCACCGCGAGTCATGTCGCGGTACCTGCCACTGAATGTATAGGTGGTGTGGAGGGAACGCGGGGAAGTGAAACATCTCAGTACCCGCAGGAAGAGAAAACAAATAGTGATTCCGTGAGTAGTGGCGAGCGAAAGCGGAGGTGGCTAAACCTGTTCTGTGTGATACCCGGCAGGGGTTGCAGGGCGGGGGTTGTGGGACGTATCGGGGTTGTCTGCCGGCAGCCCGACGTGGACGTGCATTGGTAGTCGAAGTCGTGGTGAGTGCGACGGCGTAGAGGGTGAGACCCCCGTAGACGAAACTGTTGTGCGGCGTGATGCTGTTCCCGAGTAGCACCGGGCCCGTGAAATCCGGTGTGAATCTGCCAGGACCACCTGGTAAGCCTGAATACTACCTCGTGACCGATAGCGGACAAGTACCGTGAGGGAAAGGTGAAAAGCACCCCGGGAGGGGAGTGAAATAGTACCTGAAACCGTGCGCTTACAATCCGTCGGAGCCTTACGGGGTGACGGCGTGCCTTTTGAAGAATGAGCCTGCGAGTTAGTGGTCGGTGGCGAGGTTAACCCGTGTGGGGTAGCCGTAGCGAAAGCGAGTCTGAACGGGGCGTTCAGTCGCCGGCTCTAGACCCGAAGCGAAGTGATCTATCCATGGGCAGTGTGAAGCGCGGGTAAGACCGCGTGGAGGCGCGAACCCACTTCAGTTGAAAATGGAGGGGATGACCTGTGGATAGGGGTGAAAGGCCAATCAAACTTCGTGATAGCTGGTTCTCCCCGAAATGCATTTAGGTGCAGCGTTGCGTGTTTCGTGCCGGAGGTAGAGCACTGGATAGGCGATGGGCCCCACCGGGTTACTGACCTTAGCCAAACTCCGAATGCCGGTACGTGAGAGCGCAGCAGTGAGACTGTGGGGGATAAGCTTCATAGTCGAGAGGGAAACAGCCCAGAACATCAGCTAAGGCCCCTAAGCGTGTGCTAAGTGGAAAAGGATGTGGAGTTGCTGAGACAACCAGGAGGTTGGCTTAGAAGCAGCCACCCTTGAAAGAGTGCGTAATAGCTCACTGGTCAAGTGATTCTGCGCCGACAATGTAGCGGGGCTCAAGTACACCGCCGAAGCTGTGTCACTCCACGTTGTGTGGGGTGGGTAGGGGAGCGTCGTGCAGACTGCGAAGCCGCGGGGTGACCCAGTGGTGGAGGCTGCACGAGTGAGAATGCAGGCATGAGTAGCGAAAGACGGGTGAGAAACCCGTCCGCCGATTGATCAAGGGTTCCAGGGCCAGGTTAATCCGCCCTGGGTTAGTCGGGACCTAAGGCGAGGCCGACAGGCGTAGTCGATGGACATCGGGTTGATATTCCCGAACCGATCGTAGGAGGACCCATGCCGAGGCATCTGATGCTAACCACCCGAGCTTGCCTCGTGCCCTTCGGGGTGCGTGCGTGAGTGAGGCTGGGAACCAAGGGTGTAGTAGGTCAGCGCGAGGGATGACGCAGAGAGGTAGCTTCCGCGGACTTAATGGAATAGTCCGTCTAAGCGAGCAGCCCGGTCACGGTAATGCGTGGCCATGAGGGTGAGACGTGATGGGGATCCCGTATGGGCGTAGGTGAGTGATCCTGTACTGCCAAGAAAAGTTCCAGCGTGACGAACACGGTCGCCCGTACCCTAAACCGACTCAGGTGATCAGGTAGAGAATACCGAGGCGTTCGAGAGAATCGTGGTTAAGGAACTCGGCAAAATGCCCCCGTAACTTCGGGAGAAGGGGGGCCTGAGAGGTGAGAGCCTCGAGGGCCGCAGAGACCAGGGAGAAGCGACTGTTTACTAAAAACACAGGTCCGTGCGAAGTCGTAAGACGCTGTATACGGACTGACGCCTGCCCGGTGCTGGAAGGTTAAGAGGACGGGTCAGCTCTTCGGAGCGAAGCTCAGAATTTAAGCCCCAGTAAACGGCGGTGGTAACTATAACCATCCTAAGGTAGCGAAATTCCTTGTCGGGTAAGTTCCGACCTGCACGAATGGCGTAACGACTTCTCCACTGTCTCAACCGCGAACTCGGCGAAATTGCATTACGAGTAAAGATGCTCGTTACGCGCAGCAGGACGGAAAGACCCCGGGACCTTTACTATAGTTTGGTATTGGTGTTCGGGACGGCTTGTGTAGGATAGGTGGGAGACTGGGAAGCATTCACGCCAGTGAGTGTGGAGTCGCTGTTGAAATACCACTCTGGTCGTTCTGGATTCCTAACCTCGGTCCGTGATCCGGATCAGGGACAGTGCCTGATGGGTAGTTTAACTGGGGCGGTTGCCTCCTAAAGAGTAACGGAGGCGCTCAAAGGTTCCCTCAGCCTGGTTGGCAATCAGGTGTTGAGTGTAAGTGCACAAGGGAGCTTGACTGCGAGACAGACATGTCGGGCAGGTGCGAAAGCAGGAACTAGTGATCCGGCACCTCATTGTGGAATGGGTGTCGCTCAACGGATAAAAGGTACCCCGGGGATAACAGGCTGATCTTGCCCAAGAGCTCATATCGACGGCATGGTTTGGCACCTCGATGTCGGCTCGTCGCATCCTGGGGCTGGAGTTGGTCCCAAGGGTTAGGCTGTTCGCCTATTAAAGCGGTACGCGAGCTGGGTTTAGAACGTCGTGAGACAGTTCGGTCCCTATCCGCTGCGCGCGTTGGATATTTGAGAAGGCCTGTCCCTAGTACGAGAGGACCGGGATGGACTGACCTCTGGTGTGCCAGTTGTTCTGCCAAGGGCATGGCTGGTTGGCTACGTCGGGAAGGGATAACCGCTGAAAGCATCTAAGCGGGAAGCCTGCTTCAAGATTAGATATCCGTGCACCCTTGTGGTGTGGGAGGCCCCCAGTAGACGACTGGGTTGATAGGCCAGATGTGGAAGCGCGGTAACGTGTGGAGCTGACTGGTACTAATGGCTGATGACTTACTCAAACACTGTCACTGATTGTGTTGTTTGCGTGTGTGTTCGCGTCCACTGTGTGGTTCTTGAGGAACAACCGCTGCGTCCCTGTGTTTGGGGGTGTGGGGGCTGGTTGGGTCTCGTTGTGTTACGGCGGTCATAGCGTCGAGGAAACGCCCGGTTCCATTCCGAACCCGGAAGCTAAGCTCGATTGCGCCGATGGTACTGCACTCGGGAGGGTGTGGGAGAGTAGGTCGCCGCCGGACATCTTCATTCGGGAAGGGATGAAGGGGTTGTAGCATC
>NZ_JALXKT010000101.1:0-4974 GCF_025144775.1 Brachybacterium sp. p3-SID957
AAGCGTGAGCGATCGGTGGACTCAGGAGGCCCCCTTTACTCCCGCAGCCCAACCGCTGGAGAGAACTCCGCAGACTCAGCACCTCCGCCGGGCACCATGTTGAGAACGACAGCAAGGTCGCCGAGAGCGCCCAAGCCTCCCCGTGAATTCTCCCCTCCCGCGTTCCACCACACACTCACCATCCTTGGAAGTCCCTGTGGCCAACTAAGATGAGAACGGCGACGAGAATGGGGCACGCCGTCGCACTAGCCCACACCACATCCCAGACCACTCTCTTCACTCAGCACGAAAAGACCACAAGATGCTCCCACCTGACCGCCCCAAGCAGCCTTGGGACGATGAATTAGCAGCCACCCTGGAGGCGATCCGCAGCAGGTCCCTCGACGAGATCACCTCCGCGATGCAGGAAAAGCCACTGCCAGAGGCTGATGTCCGAGCGGGCGTGGACGCCATGATCACCGAACTACTCCCCCATTTGGACGAGTTCTTGGCGCAGCGTCAAAACGTCGGGGAGTACGTACGCAATAGCGCACCAGAGTCCAAAGAGCGCGCTGAACGCCTTGGCGCAAAGAGCCTCGCGGCCCAGCGCAAAAGCATCCAAACGCTACTTGAGGACCGACGCAATGAGCTTATATCCAGATTCCGAACAGGTAGCTACTCGGGAGAGCAAGGCGAACGCCATAATCCAGCCAGTACGGAGAAGCCAAAACCTCGCCCTCAGCCAACAATCAAGCCTCCCGAAGAGCTGGTTCGCCCACCTGGAGCAACACCCTCTCCCGACGCTCTGGCGCAGCGTCGCCTAGACGAGGTCGAACGACGTGCCAAATCCGAAAAAAGAGATAACGACTACCGGCGAGCATTTCATGTGGACCAGGGGGACGCGGCCCTTCGGGAGGGCATCGAGTATGGACTCCCCGGAGAGCACAACAAGCGCGCGAAGGAATGGTACGGCATCGACCCAACCAAGGAGCATGACGGAGGCGCTTACCTTCGCGAGATAGAACGACTTAGCGACAAGGATCACGCATCTCAAGACACCTCCCTAGCAGGGAGCCTCTTCAGTGCGTTTGCCGGATGGTTCTGCGGAAAACCTTGCTGCAACACAGGATTCATTGCCGCCATTGTGCTACTCGGGCTTACACAAAACCTTTTCAAGTAGCTACTCGCGGATACCCATACATCTATACCCTCCAGACTTCATGGGAACGAAGTTATATGACTACACAGAAGGACCCCTTTCTGCGAGACCCGCGAACACTCTACGAGATCCTCGGTGTCCCCAACTTCTCTAACGGTGCATTAATTAAGGACCGCGGAAATGCGCTACTATACTTTCAGTCTGACGACATTGAGCTCGCCTCTGGAGTATTTGAACGCGACTCGATTCCCCACTCCGACAGGCAAGGCGCATGGGAGATTGAGTCAGTCCTAGGGGGGCTCAGGTTCACTGACCCCAGCCTCTATGACCTAGATAGCCCTGCAGCAAAACTTGCCCACGTCGCACCAAAGTTCTTTCCGAGTGACTACGATTATTATGACGGTCTCGACAATTATGGCTCGCTACACTCATTGATGCGGGCGCGGAGGCACGCCTTCGCGCTTCTCACCAATCCCGAGTTTAAGCCGGAATACGATCGATCTTTGGGTGCGGACGTCGATAGCAAGTGGCGCCCTACGACACCCAATCCAGATCGCGGGGTTGACCTGGCGTCCGAAGACCTCCCCAGAGACCCTAATGCGGGAGAGATGCCGGAGGGCGCAGCCCACTCCCACCTTTCTCATTACGTCATTGAACGACGAGCTCACTCCGTGAACCGCGTTCCGGTCGCGAGCCGAACGATCAAAGATCTCAGCGCGGCGACAGCAAGAAAGGAGCATAAGGAAAAGCGGGAGCAGATTCTTACCCTGCTCAAGCGTATGACCTGGCTAGCCCTCCTTCTCGCTACCACATGGCTCATTGCCAGGAACTATAGCCAGACTATCCTTGGCCCCGTCCTCGTATTTTTGAGCTACGGCATTATCAAGTCGCGCGGGTTCCGTAGGCAGATACTGCCCAGACCTGACTTGATGCACTGGCTTAGTGTCCCGGTTTGCCGGTGATCTGATCGAGGATCAGGGCGGCGTTCTGGGGGATGTGCGGGGGGATCAGCTGGGTGTGTGAGCCCGCGCGGAGCAGCGCGGACTGGATCGGACGCAGGGTCGTGATGATCTTCTTCAGGCTCTGCCCGGTGGCGTTCTGCATGAATCGCGCAACCGCGAGAGCGGCGAACACGACCGTGAGGTGAGCTTCGATCGCGTCGCGTTGCCGATGGAACATCGGCCTGGCCTGGAGGTCTGTCTTGCTCATCCGGAACGACTGCTCGACGTGCCAGAGGTCGTGGTAGCTGGAGAGCACCTCCGCCGGCGGCATGATGTCGGCGGGGATGTTGGTGACGTAGCCCTTCAGACCGACCAGCCGCCGTGCCCGCTCCAGGGACGCTTCGTCGAGGGTGCGGCCGGCGGCAGTGGTCTTCACGAACCGGGTCGACTTCACGGCCGCGTCGCCGTCGATCACGGCCCGGGCGCGGTTCTCCTGGGCGGTCAGCGTGTGGCCGTCTCTCGTGGCGCGCTTGCGGGAGTAGGCCCAGACTGCGCGCCAATGCCCCGGGTACTTCTTCGGGTCCCAGACGGGCTCCCGGCGCCGTCGCTTCGTGTCCGTCTTGGTGTTCCCGTGGCGTGGGGTGATGGTGTCGATCAGCTGCCCGTCGGTGAACGCGTCACCGTGCCAGTGGAAGTGGTTAGCCAGGTCCGCGGGCGCTTTCGTCACTCGCGAGCCGACGATGAACCGCAGTCCAGCCTCGTCCAGTGCGGTCAGGTTCGTCGCCGAGAGCATCCCGGCGTCGGCGACGACGACCATGTCGGCGAGGTTGTGGCGGGCCTGGAACTGCTTGATGAGCGGAACGATCGTGCGGGTTTCCGCGTGGTTACCCTCGAAGCAGCCGATCTCCAGCGGGAACCCCTCCCGATCGACCAGCAGGCCGACCACGATCTGCGGATCCACGCGGCGCTCTTTGGAGTAGCCGACCTTCCGCAGCTCGTCCTCGTTCTTGGCCTCGAAGTAGAGCGTGGTGACGTCGTAGAGGACCAGCGAGATGTCTCCGCTGGTGGAGGCGTGCGCGAAGCACTGCTCCGCGACGCGGTCGCGGTAATCCTGGTCCTGGGCCTGGCGGAGGTGCCGATAGATCGTCGTGTGGTGCGGAGGATCCACTCCCAGCCCCTTCAGCACGCGGACCGTATCGCGCTTCGAGGTCGGCTCGACCAGGCGAGCCAGAACGACCTGTTCGAACACCTCATCAGCGAGGATCCCGAACCCCAGGCGCGCATACGCGGCCCGCAGCGTCGACCAGAGCACGTCGCTAGAAGTGCCCACCACCTGCACTCCCTGAGCGTTCAACGAGGAAGCCGGGGCCGGGGGCGAGGAGCCCGGAAGCAGTGCGGGCTGCTGCTCGGCGGCACGAGCCACGACGGTATCCGCCACCGGGTCCACCCTGAGGTCGAGGGCTTCCTGCTCGCCCTGCAGGATCTCTCGCCCACGTTGGACGAGCAGTGCGACCTCGACCGGCGAGTGTCCCGAGCCGACATGCTGGATGATCTCGAGCTTCCCATGACGCTTCTGGACGACCTGGACCGCGGTCGCTCCCGACCCAGTCCTCACCTTCCGCACGAACGCCACCCCGTTAGTATCCCAAAACAGCCAATCGGGGAAAGCAACACCCAGGTCACAAGCCCGCAGCCCGCGCGACCGCCACCTCATGCATCAAGTCAGGCCAGAGGGAGGTTTCCGGTTATTGATGACCTCGGCCTCCTGGACGTCCGGCCCACTATAACGGGCCTTCCGCTGCATCGGTTCGCGCTCTTCGTTGGCGATGTGCTTAGACTGGGAGTCGGAATAGCCGTTCTGTGGACATTCGGGGCGGCACACATCGAACATCACTGGAATGAGCTTGGCACCTCGGAGAGGTTCCTCTCTTTCATTTTTGTCATAGCCATCCAGCCCTTGCTCGCCGTTCTCTCCAAGAGGAGTGCTCGAAGAATATGCGAGACACCAGTGCCTTGGTCCACTGTTCGCGCCCGCCGCAGGAAGCGAAAGCAGCTCGAGAAAGCAAAGCAGACCCTCAGCTCCGGTCGCATATTTGGACGAGCGGGCGAAGGTCTATCCGAGGCAATCGAGCTGTTCGGCGAGGAACGCGTCGCTGCGGGCGTAGTTGGTGAGCAAACGACGGTCTACCAGCTGGCTGCCGGACTCGAGCTGATTGGCGCTGACTACTGGCTTTTCAACAGCCTTAGCGTTCCAAGCCTCAGATCTGCAGACGTGGATCACGCGCTAGTTGTTGACGAGGATGTCTATCTGATCGATTCAAAGAAGTGGGCTCCCGGCTTCTACACGATGATCGATGGCGTTGTTGTGGGGACGTACTTTCTCGAGAGCGGGCCTCGTCGCTTTGTTTCTCGATCGATCATGTCCGAGGCTGTCGAGGCCTACAGGAAATATTTGAACCGTTCTGCCGGAGTGCAAGAATATGAAAACCCTAGATTGCACACTCGGAATATTAGTTCATACATAATTGCCCATCCTTCAAATCCTGACGAGCCGTTCGGCGTGGAGAACATTAAGGGGCACGACCCCCAATTGGTGACACTGTCGGACTTCTTCCTGTTCGGACTCAGAGACCGTAACAGCGAAGGTCCGCACGTCATAGACGGCTACCGCCTCTTGTCTCTCATGAAGAACTCGCCGCGCTCGAGCTCGAGGAACTCATGATGGGGCGCCGACACTGGTGCTCCCTGTGGATCCAGTGTCGGCGCGAAGTCATCTCGTATCGAGCGGAAGGTTCGGGTGCCCGAGATAGCGATACAGCGTGGAGCGGCTGATTCCATACTCACGTGCAATCTGAGCCTTAGCCTCGATGTTTCATGGGGCTGGTGAGCGGGGTG
>NZ_JALXKT010000102.1:0-4826 GCF_025144775.1 Brachybacterium sp. p3-SID957
GCCCCCTCGCCCGAGGTTCCCGCTCCGCCCGCGCAGTCCCGCGCCGCATCGATACGCGGCCCCGTCGGAAGAAGGTTCCCATGCCCCAGACGCCCACCCCCACGCCGGAGGCCGGCCGGCGCCTGCTGGTGCTGGACGACGACCCCACCGGTTCGCAGTGCGTCGCCCACGTGGACGTCGCCTTCGACCTGGATCCCGCGATCCCCGCCCGCGTGCTCGCCGAGGCCGGCTCCACCTGCTTCGTGCTCACGAACACTCGTGCGCTCGACGAGGCCGAGGCGGTCGCGCGGAACCGGCGCATCCTCGCCGGGTTCCTCGCCGACGGCACCGCCCGGGACGGCCTGCACGTCGTCTCCCGCTCGGACTCGACGCTGCGTGGGCACGTGATCGCCGAGCCCATGGCCATCGCGGATGAGCTCGCCAGCGCGGGGATCGAGGTCGACGCCGTCCTCTTCGCCCCGGCCATGATTGAGGCCGGCCGATTCACCGAGGGCGACGTGCACTACGCCGTGGTGGACGGAACGGCGCTACGCGTGGCGGAGACCGACTTCGCTCGCGACGCCACCTTCGGCTACTCCCACTCAAACCTGCGGGACTTCCTCGAGGAGCGCTCCGGGGGCGCGGCCCGGTCCGATGATGTGCTCAGCATCGGCCTGGAGGACATCCGCACCGGTGGCACGGAGCGCGTCCGCGAGATCCTCTCGGGTGCGCGCGAGCGCCGCTGGGTGGTCGTCAACGCCACCGAGTACTCCGACATGGAGACCGTGGCCTCGGCCGTCGCACAGCTCGAGGACCAGGGGCGCACGTTCGTGACCCGCTGCGGCCCCTCCTTCGTCCGACCCCTCGCGGGACAGTCCGGTGCCGAGGTGCTCACCCCCGACTCGATCACCATCCCCGAGGGCAGGCTCGAGCACGGCCTGGTGGTCGTGGGCTCCCACGTGGGCCTGACCACGAGGCAGCTGCGCGTGGTCCAGCACCGCGGCACCCTCGTCGAGGTGGAGCTGGAGGTGCCATCGTTGCTGGACCAGCGCCGCGAGGACCACCTGGCCGAGGTGGCCGGGCACGTGCGCGAGACCCTGCACGGCGCCGACTGCGTTGTGTACACCAGCCGCGACCTGGTGCGCACCGATGACCCGGCGGAATCCCTGGCCATCGCGCGGAGCGTCTCCGACGCGCTCGTCGAGGTGGTGCGGAGGGTGCGCGAGGCGCGTCCGGCGTGGGTGGTGGCCAAGGGCGGCATCACCTCCCACGAAGTGGCTGCGAACGGACTGGGGATCCGACGGGCCGAGGTCGCCGGACAGTTCTGGCCCGGCCAGGTGTCACTGTTCACCGCCCGCGAGGCACCCGACGAGGTCATGGGAATGCCCTACGTGGTGTTCCCCGGCAACGTGGGGGGTGAACAGGCCCTGGCCGACGTCGTCGACCGCCTCACCGCCGCTGTCCCCACCTCGTCGTGACGCTGCACCGCACCCCGACCCACCAGAGGAGAGCACCATGACTATTACTCCCACCATCGGCTGGATCGGCCTGGGAGCCATAGGCGCACCCATGGTCCGCGCTGCTGCCGACGCAGGACTCACCGTTCGGGCCTTCGACCTCAACCCCGCCGCCCGCGAGGCGGTCAGCGACGTCACAGCACCCGCCGGGACCGCCGTGGAGGCCGTGACCGGGGCCGACGTGGTCGCGGTCATGGTTGCCACCCCCGGCCAGCTGGAGTCCGTCCTGTTCGGCGAGGGCGGCATCGCCCCGTCCCTCACCGCGCACACGACCCTGCTGGTCATGTCGACCGTCGGCCCGGCCGCCATCGAGCAGACCGTCGCCGGGCTCGACGGGATCACCACCCACGTGGTCGACGCTCCCGTCTCCGGCGGGGCGGCACGCGCAGCGAAGGGCGACCTGCTGGTGATGGTCGGCGGTGCGCCGGCCGACGTGGAGAGGGTGCGGCCCCTGCTGGACGCACTGGCATCCAACGCCCCCGTGGTCGGTGACCGGCCGGGCGATGGTCAGCGCTTCAAGATCGTCAACCAGCTGCTGTGTGGCGTGCACATCGTGGCCGCCGGGGAAGCACTCGCGCTGGCCGACCGGATGGGCCTGGACCTCACGCAGGTCCACGACGTGCTGGGGACCGGCGCGGCCGCCTCGTTCATGTTCGGCGACCGCGGTCAGCGCATGGTCGACGGTGCCTTCGACGACGTGCGCTCGGCCCTGACCATCTTCGTCAAGGACATGGGGCTGGTGAGCGAGGCCGCCCGCGAGGTGGGCCAGGAGGTGCCGCTGACCGAGTCCGCCCAGCGCCTCTACCAGCGTGGCAGTGACCTGGGGTACGACCGGAAGGACGACTCGATCGTGTACGAGGTGCTGCGTGGCCGCAGGGACGGGTGAAGGGGAATGCGCTCCACACCGAGCTCGGTGATCATGGTTGATCAGCGCACCGCCACCGACGTGGGACGGGCGCCGCACGACGGGTGCAGCCACGTCCGCTTCGACGCAATGACCCAAGGAGGATTCCCATCATGACACGCGCGATGAGAATCGCGATCGTCGACTGCGACAACGAGACGTTCGACGAGGAGCAGGAGGTCGCAGCGCGGTACGGCATTGAGTTGAGCCGTGCCCAGGCCACGGATGAGGAGCAGGTCGTGGAGGCGGCCGAGGGTGCGGACGGGATACTCGTCCAGTACGCGCCCATCACCGCCTCGGTCATGGACGCCCTCCCGCAGCTGCGCGCGATCGGCCGCTACGGCGTCGGCGTGGACACCGTGGACGTCGATGCGGCCACCGATCGCGGGATAGCGGTGTGCAACGTGCCGGACTACGGTGTCGAGGACGTCAGCGACCACGCGATCGCCCTGATCATGTCAGTGGTCCGGTGCACCGCTCAGCTGGACCGCATGGTTCGTGCCGGCCAGTACTCGCTGGTGCCGGTAAAGCCCCTGCACCGGGTCTCATCGCTGCGCCTCGGAGTGGTCGGCCTGGGACGGATCGGTGCCGCGACGGCGATCAAGGCGCGGGCACTGGGGTTCACCGTCGTCGGCAGCGACCCCCAGCACGAGGTCGGCACGCAAACGAGCGACGGCATCGAGGTGGTCGAGTTCGAGACGGTGCTGTCCAGCTGCGATGTGATCAGCCTGCATGTGCCTTTGCTGCCCTCCACCCGCCATCTGATCGACGATGCCACGATCGACCAGATGAAGGACGGCGCAATGCTGGTGAACACCTGCCGTGGAGGAGTGGTGGACACCGAAGCGGTGGCCCGGGCGCTACGGTCAGGGAAGATGAAGGGTGCAGGCCTGGACGTGTTCGAGCATGAGCCACTGCCCGCGGACAGTCCCCTGATGGACTGCCCCAGCGCGACGCTGACGCCCCACGCGTCCTGGTACAGCGAGCAGTCGTACTCAGAGCTCAAGCGACGCGTCACCGAGGCGGTGGCCGCCGTCATCCATGACGAGCAGCCGCGAGATCTGCTCAATCCCGCGGCGCTGAGACGTGACTGACACGAATCCCGGCGACAGGTCGCCCCTCACTCCTCGATGCGCAGCAGGTCCGAGGCGACCGCGTCGATCTCGGCCTGCTGACCGGGGGCCTGCTCCATGCGGCGCATGTACGGCTGGGCGCGCTGGACCTGCTGCTCCAGGGCGTTGACCGTCTCCAGGAAGTTCTGGTTGGCCTGGGTGCGGAAGGTGTCGATGCCGTCCATGGTGGTGAACAGGTTGTCGAAGGCCTTCTGCAGGGTCTCCGCGGAGACGCCACTGGTGGCGGCCTGCTCCTGGATCTTCAGCGAGTTGTCGGCCAGCATCTGCGAGGTCCGGGCCACCAGGGAGTCGGTGGTGGCGTTGACTGCGTCGATCTGATCGAGCACCAGCTTCTGGTTCTCCAGCGCCTGCGCGGTGATCACCGCGGTGCGCAGCGCGGTCACGGTGGTGGTGCGGGCCCGCTCCACGCCCTGGGCCAGCTTGGTGTTGTTGTCCTCGATCAGGCCCATCGACATGTACGCCTGCACGGTCACCGCGATCTGGGTGGCCACGTCCTGACGGCGCTGGCGCACTGCGAACAGCACGTCCCGCTCCAGGGCGTCCGCGGCCTCGGTGCGGCCCTCCGCGCGGGCCTGCTGGGCTCGCTGGACCGTCCGCTCATCGAGCAGTCCCAGCAGGTGGGCGGCTTTCTGCAGGGCACCGAGGTCCTCCCACAGGCCGCGCCGCTCCACCGCCAGCTCGGCGTTGTCGCGCTGCAGCATCTCCTGGCCGCGGCCCAGGGCGGTGAGCACCCCGTCCAGCTGCTTCTGGTTCGACTCGAAGCTGCGGAAGTAGCGGGCGGCGGCGTTGCGGCCGGGCAGGAAGCTCAGTGCCTTGGAGGCGAAGGTGTCCTCCTTGGGGGCCAGGTCCTCCATGGTGGTGCGCAGGTCCGCCAGGGACTTGGAGACGACCTCCTGGGAGCCGCCGGACTCCTTGGCCTCCCGCAGCGACTGCTCCATGAACCGCGAGGAGGTGCCGGAGGTGCGCTCGAAGGTGCGGCGGGCCACCGCGCCCAGCGCGTTGACCTGCGCGGTGAACTCCTGGGAGTGGGGGTTCAGCTTCGAGATCTCCTCCACCCACTGGTCGGCGCGCTTCTCCAGCTCCTGCTGCTGCTCGGCCGGGAGGTCCGCCAGCAGGGAGACGGCCTTGTCCTCGCTGAGCTCCTCGACGGGCTCGGCGGGCACGATGTCCTGGGCGGGGGTGGGGGGCTGAAGCTTGTCCATGGGGGCCTCCTGGGGCTGATGGTCGCGTGGGTCGGTGGTTGTTCGTGGGGGCGGTGTGGGCCGTGGGCCGGCCGGGGCCCGCCGGGGCCGG
>NZ_JALXKT010000103.1:0-4638 GCF_025144775.1 Brachybacterium sp. p3-SID957
GTCCGAGGAGCACTCCGCACTGCGGCAGGCCGCCACCGAGGTCCTGGAGCGCTTCGATCTCGTGCTGGAGGATCTGGTGGTACGGCCGCGCAGCGGCACCACCCAGGTGCGCCTGGTGGTGGACCTGCCCGAGGACCGCACCGGCAGCGCCGATCTCGACACCGTGGCCGAGGCCTCCACCGCCCTCAGCGAGCTGATCGACGCCGACGACTCCCTGATCGGATCAGGACCGTCCGTGCTCGAGGTCACCACTCCCGGCGTGGACCGGGCCCTCACCACCGCACGTCACTTCCGCCGCGCCCGCGGCAGGCTGGTCCTGCTGCGCACCGCCGACGGCACGGAGCATCGAGCCCGGGTGCTCGCCGTGCGGGAGCAGAGCTCCGGTCCCGCGCCGAGCTCCCGTCCCGAGCAGAGCTCCGGCACCGCTGAGGGCGAGCCCGTGATCGTGCTGCGGCCCGAGCCCGGCACCGACGACCGTGGCCGCCCGCGCCGGCTGCCCGCGGGCACGCCCGCACAGCTGCTGATCCCCCTGGCCGAGGTGGCCTCCGCCCGGGTGCAGATCGAGTTCGACCCACCGGCGGACCTCGACCAGCTGATCGCGGAGGCCGACACGACCACCACCGGCTCGGAGGGCGTCGACGAGGTCGACGTCGATCCGGCCGCCGCACCGAAGGAGAGCTGAGATGGACATCGACATGGGCGCCCTGCGCGCGCTCGAACGTGAGAGGGACATCCGCCTGCCCGTCCTGCTGGACGCGATCCGCCAGGCGCTGCATGCCGCCTACATGCACACCGACCACCCCGTGCGCACCTCCGAGGTTGTCATCGACGAGAAGACCGGCCAGGTCTCGGTGATCGCCCGGGAGCTCGCGGAGGACGGCACCGTGGTCGAGGAATGGGACGACACCCCGGAGAACTTCGGTCGCGTCGCCGCCTCGACCGCCCGCCAGGTGATCTTCCAGCGCATCCGCGACCTCGAGGACGAAGCGGTGCTGGGGGAGTTCGCCGATCGCACCGAGGACATCGTCTCCGGCATCATCCAGCAGGGCCGGGACCCGCGCATGGTGATGGTGGACCTGGGCGACGTCGAAGCGGTCCTGCCCCCGCACGAGCGGGTGCCCGGTGAGGAGTACCCCCATGGCAGGCGGTTGCGCGCGTACGTGATCGAGGCGCGCCGCGGCCCGAAGGGTCCGCAGATCACGCTGTCCCGCTCCCACCCCAACCTGGTGCGGCGCCTGTTCGCCCTGGAGGTGCCCGAGGTTGCCGACGGCACCGTCGAGATCGCGGGCCTGGCCCGGGAGGCCGGCCACCGCACCAAGATGGCGGTGCACGCCACGGTCCCGGGCGTCAACGCCAAGGGCGCCTGCATCGGACCCATGGGCGCCCGGGTGCGCGCGGTGATGAACGAGCTGGGCGGCGAGAAGATCGACATCGTCGACTTCGACGAGGATCCGGCTGCCTATGTGGCCAACGCCCTCTCGCCTGCCCGTGTGACCTCCGTGACCGTGGTGGACGAGGTGGGCAGGGAGGTACGTGCCCTGGTACCGGAGAACCAGTTCTCCCTCGCCATCGGCAAGGACGGCCAGAACGCCCGCCTCGCCGCGAAGCTCACCGGCTGGAAGATCGACATCGGCCCCGATTCCTCGGGCGCGGCCTGATCCCGGACGCTAGCGCCTGCCCGTGTGGGATGGGGCGCACCCGCCGGGCACCGCCGACTGTGGCCCACACCTCCCCGGTGAGGTCGCGCCGGAGCCCTTCCGCTACACTGGAGAGGCTGTTCAGCCGGTGGTGACACAACGGGGGCCCGTCCCGGGTCGCCGTGATGGCATCGCCGGTCGTGCTCGGAACGGAGGTGGAGTCGAGGTGGCCCCCCCCCCCCCCCCCCCCCCCCCCCCCCCCCGCGGGGGGGGGGGGCGCTGCTGCGATCCCGAGACCTTCGTCGAAGGCTCCTCGTGCCGCCTGCCGGATATGTTGTGGCCATGTTCGGACGCACCAGGCAGCAGCAGGCCATGATCGAGAACCTCCAGGCGCAGAACGCACGGCTCGAGAACCTCGTGGGCCTCCTCGCCGAGCGAGCCTGCGTCGGCGAGGCGGAGCTCGAGCGGCTCCGCGAGGAATCGGGCGCTCCGCGCGTGCCGGAGGAATGTCGTCGGCTCGTCGCCGAGGGCAAGGTCATCGAGGCGATCAAGGTGTATCGCGAGCACACCGGCGCGGGCCTCAAGGAGGCCAAGGACGCGATCGACCGCAGCCGCGGCGTCGCCTGAGCGGCCTGCGACGATCGTCGGAACGGCGAACGACCATCCGGGCCGACGCCCCCGCGAGGACCTCGACACCGAGGGCTGACAGGTCCCGGACCCGGCCGCTCGCCTCCGCACTGGTCGATCCCGCCCGGTTCGCCGAGACGGGCGAAGTGATCGTGGGCTATGGCTGGTATCAGTACGGACGCCAGTACTTCGACACAGGTTTCCTCCAGGAGCCGGCGGACGTCGCCCAGTTCAACGTCATCGGCCACGCCACCGCCGACTTCCGCCGACGTACATCAGCGACGGCAACTCAGCCTCGTTCACGGTCCAGGGCGAGCGGTTCAGCGCACGACTCGAGCGCCTCGGCGTCCCGCACGAACTGCACGTCCCCGAACGCTCCGAGGGGCGGTTGACTCACGGGTACGAGTCACCGATGACCGGCACGGCCCTCATGGCGTCGAAGGCCTCCGGTAGAGGCTTGACCGTCTGTTTCGCATCGGTGGAGAGCAGAGACCCCAACTCTTCACGGTGCAGTTGATCCGAAGCAGCCCAGGCCGCTCCTCCTTCGGCGATCACCGAAGTGCGGTCGCCGAGACGACGTTCCCATGTCGCGGCGAACTCTGCCGTCGAGCTCCCGCCGCCCTTCGTTGCTCCGGACCGGTTCCGGCCAGCCTTGGAGCGCGACGCTGGGGGGCGGGCTAACCTCGACGGGTGACTACCCAGACCTCCTCCTCCGACGAGCGCGCCGACGGGCAGCTCGCCCGCTCCCTCGGTCACGGTCAGATGGCCATGATCGCGATGGGCTCAGCACTGGGCACCGGGCTGTTCCTGGGCTCCGGCGAGGCGATCGCCCTGGCCGGCCCCGCCGTGATCATCACCTTCGCGATCGGCTCCCTGATCGCTGCCACCATCGCCCTGTCGATGGGAGAGATGGCCTCCCGCCACCCGGTGCGCGGTGGCTTCGGCACCCTCGCAGCCCGCTACCTCTCCCCGTTCTGGGGCTACCTGAGCCGCTGGCTGTACTGGATCGTCACCGTGGGCGTGACCGGCGCGGAACTGGTGGCCTGTGCCGCCTACCTCTCGTACTGGGCGCCGGGAGTGCCGCTGTGGGCGGGCATCCTGCTGTTCGCCGCGGTGATCGTGGGCATCAACCTGGCCAGCGTGGGCTCCTTCGGCACGGTCGAGTTCGCGCTCTCCTCCGTGAAGGTGATCGCCGTTGCGGTGTTCATCGTCGTCGGGGCGTTCCTGGTGTTCGTGGGCCTGCCCTCCCAGCCCGCCCCCGGTCTCGCCCTTCTCACGGCCGACGGGGGCTTCGCCCCGATGGGCTGGGCGCCGGTGTGGGTGGCCCTGTCGATCGTGATGTTCTCCTTCGGCGGCATCGAGCTGCTGTCCATCACCGCCGCCGAGGCCAAGGACCCGGCCCGCTCCATCCGCACCGCCGCCCGCACCACCGTGGTGCGCCTGGCGTTCTTCTACGTGGCCTGCATCAGCATCGTGCTGTGCCTGGTGCCGTGGCGGCAGGCCGCCGGCACCGGTGAGGACGTGGCCACCTCCCCGTTCGTGATGGTGTTCGACCGGGTGGGCATCCCCGGAGGTGCGCACGTGACCAACCTGCTGGTGCTGATCGCCGCGCTGTCGGCAGCCAACGCCAACCTCTACGCCGGCAGCCGCATGCTGCACTCCCTGGCCTCCGACGGCCTGGCGCCCCGGGCCGTCGCCTGGACCACCCGCAGCCGGGTACCGGTGGTGGGCATCGCCTGCAGCTCGATCGGCATCCTCGGCGCCGCGATCCTGGCGTTCAGCGGGGTGGGCGGCGTGTTCGGGTACATGATGAGCCTGGTGGTGTTCTCGGTGCTGATGGTGTGGACCCTGATCCTGCTCACCTACATCCGCTTCCGTCGCAGCGGCACCACCGGAGCCACCTTCCGGATGCCCGGCGGGATCGGCACCGCCGTGGTGGGCCTGGTAGGGCTAGCGGCGGTGTTCGCCACGGTCGCGGTGCGGCCCAGCATGCAGGTGGCGGCGATGGTGGGTGTGCCCGCGGTGGTGCTCGCCTCGGTGCTGTACCTGGCGGTGGCCCGGCACCGCATCGAACCGGCCGACATCGATGAGGCCTTCGCCGAGGCCGAGTCGATGCGCTGAACATCCAATACCTGGGGCCCTGGGCCCTGGGTCGCGAGGCGCGCCCGACGGACCGGTGCACGTGGTGTTCGTTACGGTGTACCGGATCCGGTTTGGGTGAGCGGCTCCCGGGGGGTAATCTGTAGGAACCTTCGACCTCGGTGTGTTGGAACCCGGTGGCGAAGACTCGCGCGAGTGGCGGAATTGGCAGACGCGCACGGTTCAGGTCCGTGTGCCCGAAAGGGCGTGGGGGTTCAACTCCCCCCTCGCGCAC
>NZ_JALXKT010000104.1:0-4499 GCF_025144775.1 Brachybacterium sp. p3-SID957
GCCCCACACCGCCCGCGGCGATCAGCCCCCGGCCTCACGCCTCCGCACCGGCGTCGACAACGTCATGACCAACTACTTCTAGCCGCCCTATTCGGGCATTAAGAAGGCCCTGCCCACCCGGCTGTCCCGCTGAGCCGGGCTGGTTCGATCACTGCGCCGCTGTGCTGGACAACGCGCGTCTGGGATCCACGCTGGTGTGCTGGCCCTCAGGTGTCACCCGTGCCCAGCCACCGGCCGAGCTCTGCGACGTGCCCCGCGATCACGTCGGCCGATCGGCGCGCCACCTCGGGGGAGCGGCCGTAGGGATCCAGCACGTCGGCGGCCGAAAGCTGCACACCCGACCGCGCCCAGGCGCGGATCCCGGCCCGATGCGCTCCTGCGCCCACGCCGGGGGGTGAGTCCGCTGACGCGCCGGAGTCAGCCAGCGCACCGGTTGAGGTGAGCATCACCGTGCGTAGCCCTACTGCGGGCCATTCCTCGATGATCCACGCCCGCTGCCGCTTGCTCATCGTCACGATCAGATCCGCACGGACCGCGGCAGCCTGATCCAGCTGCGCCCCGACCAGCCCGTCGGGCGAGAGGCCGAACCGTGCGAACTCCGGCAGCATCTCGGCGGCCACCGGCGCTCCTACCAGCGCCATCGTTCCCCTGGAGCGCACCTCGACTCCCGCCACGCCGCTCCCTGCAAGTCGGCGTCTCAGCAGTGCTTCGGCGAACGGTGACCGGCACACGTTGCCGGTGCACACCATGAGGATCGAGAAGGGCAGGGAGGCCATGCTCGAGTATGGCGGCGATCGGTCCGTGCGGCGCAACCGGCGGCTCGGCCCGCTTCACCTCGCGCGACCCTTCACACGCTTAGTCGGCGCCCGGGGCATATCCTGCACAGGTGAGTTCCGCCGCCCACCCCGCCGCCCCGCCCCCGGTGCGGCGCAAGCCCCTGCTCGCCGTCCTCCTCGCCCCACTGTTCATGGCTCTTGTTGCCGTGAGCGTCATCAACGTGGCGCTGACCGCCATCGGCGAGAGCCTGGATGCGACCTCCGGCGGCCTGCAGTGGGTGATCTCCGGGTACGCCCTCGCCTTCGGCATGCTGCTGGTGCCGGCCGGGCGCGCGGGCGATGCCACCGGCAGGCGTCGCATGCTCGTGATCGGCATCGGGATCTTCACCCTGGGCTCCCTGCTCTCCGGCTTCGCGCCCAGCGTGGAGATCCTCAACGTCTCCCGCATCCTGCAGGGCATCGGTTCGGGCCTGCTGAACCCGCAGACGGTCGGCCTGATCCAGCAGCACTTCCGTGGGCAGGACCGCGCCCGGGCCTTCGCGTTCCTGGCCACCACCGTGGCCGTCGCGACGGCCGTCGGCCCCGTGATCGGCGGCCTGCTGATCCAGATCCTGGGGCCCGACCAGGGCTGGCGCTGGATGTTCTTCATGAACGTCCCCATCGGCGTGCTCGCCATCCTGGGCGCCTTCCGCTACCTGCCCGATGACCGCGCCTCCCGCACCGGCCGACGCGCGGACCTCGACCCGGTGGGCACGATCCTGCTGTCCGTGGCGATCGTGTGCATCATGCTGCCGTTCCTGGAGCGCGGCGTGGACGCCCTGATCTGGCTGGCCTTCCCCGTGGGGCTGCTGCTGGTGGGCCTGTGGTGGGGCTGGGAGCAGCGCTACAAGCGCAAGGGCCGCCCCCCGATGGTGGACCCCGCGATCTTCGCCAACAAGGCGTTCCGCAACGGCATCCTCATCGTCTCGGTGTACTTCCTGGGCTCCACCAGCATCTGGATCATCGTCCCGCTGTACCTGCAGATGCACCTGGACCACACCGCGTTCGAGGCCTCCCTGCTGGGACTGCCCTCGGCCATGGCGGCTGCCGTCTCCTCGCAGATCGCCGGGCGGTACGTGCTCGCCCTGGGCCGCCGCATGGTCATCTACGGCTTCGCCGTGGCGCTCGTCGGTCTGGGCGGCACCGCCCTGCTGGCCGGCCCCGTCGAGTCGGGCGCGATCTCCTTCTGGTTCCTGGCCGTCCCGCTGACGCTCATGGGACTGAGCAACGGCATGACCATCTCGCCGAACCAGACCCTCACCCTGAATTCCGTGGACCCCCGTTACGGCGGCGTGGCCGGCGGCATCCTGCAGCTGGGGCAGCGCGTGGGCGCTGCCCTGGGCACCGCCATGATCCCCGGCGTGATCTTCTCGCTGACCGAGTCCGGCACCGAATGGCTCGAGGCGTTCATGATCGCCCTGGTGGTCATCATGGTGCTGACCGTGATCGCGATGGGCGTGAGCATCCATGACCGGGCCCGTGAGAAGGCCCAGCCGGGCGCTTTGTGAGAAGAACCGGGGGACAGCACGAGATGAGCAGGCGCAGGCAACGGGGCCAGGCGCGCATCATCCCCACCGGGTGGGACGACGCGTCCGGCATCCCCGCCGGGTGGGACGAGGTGCCCGGCCCCGAGGACCGCCCCGCCAGCGGCACGTCCGCCCCCGCGTCGGCACAGACGCGAACCGAGCCGGAGGGCCGCGTCGGCGGTGCGGGGAAAGAGAAGTCCCGACGTCGGCTGATCGCCATTGCTGCCGTGCTGGCCCTGGTGATCGGCCTTGGGATCGTCCTGCCCGCGCTGCTGAACCGCGGCCGGGGTCCGGAGGCGATGGTGCGCGAGTACCTCGATGCCCTGGTCTTAGGTGACACGGCCACCCTGCGCGAGCACACCTCCACCGGCAGCGGGCCCGGCACCGCGGCCATGACCGATGAGGTCTACTCCGCCGCCACCGATCGGGTGCAGGACTACGAGGTGCTGGAGGTCCGCACGGAGGGGGAGAGCGCGACTGCCACCGTGCTGCTCGACAACGGCACCCACCAGTACGAGTCCACTGTCACCCTCACCGGCCACTCCCGGAACTTCTACAGCCCGCTGGAATGGCGCATGGATCCCGTGGACTACGGGACGGTGGAGCTGCTCGTGCCGCCCTTCGCGGGGGAGCTCCTGGTCAACGGCACCACCATGGCCATGGATCACGTGCGTCGCCCCACCGTGGACGGGCAGTACGAGACGGTGCTCCAGCTCCTGCCCGGCACCTACGAGATCGCCCTTCCCGACAGGGGCGAGCTGGTCGCACCGCTTCCCCTCGAGATCACCGTGCTGCCGTCCCTCGGGGCCGAGGCGCGCTACATCCGGGGCCAGGAGCTGGGCTACGACATCACCGAGGCGGGCCGACAGGAGATCGAGCAGCAGGTCTCATCCCACCTCGAGGACTGTGCCGACAGCCAGGCGCGCCAGCCCGACCTCTGCCCTTTCTCGGTACCGGTGGGGGAGCGGGAGGCCGGGCAGCCCTCGGGCGGGACCTGGGAGATCCTCGAGCAGCCGCAGCTGGAGATCACGCCTGCGCTCAACGGAGGGTTCGACGTCGTCGGGACCGGTGGCAGTGCACGCTTCACCCCGCACGCGGGGCCAGACGGCACTGCCCAGGAAGCGATCACCGTGGACTTCGAGGTGAGCGCACTGGTGTTCCAGGACCCAGGAGGCGGTCTCCACGCCATCGTGCTGGGGGCGAGCGGGCGGTACGGAGTGGTCGTCTGCTACGACTCCGAGACGGGGCAGAGCTCCGTCTCGGCGGATGCGGTGACGGGAACAGTCGACTGCGGGTGACCCGCCCACGAATCACATCGATGTCATTCTGAATCGCCTCTGACCTGCGTAAAAAGCGCGCAAAATTCGGCGGCCAGGCAAGGGGAGGCACTACCGGAGTCAGCGCTTTGCAGGCAGTGTAAGAAGGCCCGACCTCCCGGCGGCGTCGCTGGCGGGTCGAACTCCGTGATGCATCACCCCGCTGTCCCCTGCTTGATTCGCCGTCCCCGCCTGATCGAGCGGGCCCTGCCCCCCCGGCAGGTCCCGCACCTTCCCCCCAGGAGCCTCCCCATGTCCGATCCCCGTCGTACCCCCACACATCGCGCCGAAGGCGGTGCCGTCTACTTCCGCGGCGCTCGCGTGGCGCCCAAGATCGCAGCCGCCACCGGCGGCGCCGTCGTGGCGGCAGGGCTCAGCCTCACAGGGGCAGGCATCGCCAGCGCCGACGACTCCGTGTGGGACAAGGTCGCCCAGTGCGAGTCCGGCGGCAACTGGTCGATCAACACCGGCAACGGCTACTACGGCGGCCTGCAGTTCTCTCCCTCCACATGGCGGGCCTTCGGCGGCACCGAGTACGGCTCTCAGGCGCATCAGGCCACCAAGGCCGAGCAGATCGCCGTCGCCAAGCGCACCCTGCACCAGCAGGGCCCCGGAGCCTGGCCCACCTGCGGCAAGCGTGCCGGCCTGACCCGAACCAACGGCGGGGCCGACCCGAACGCCCGGCCCGGCGGAGGCTCGGCCGCTTCCCGTGGCGGCGATCGCGGGACCACTCCCGCTCCGAGCACCGGTGCATTGGTGGTGGACGGCAAGTTCGGCCCCAAGACCGCCCGCGCCCTGGAGGCCTGGATCGGTGTCGGCCAGGACGGCCGCCTCTCCACCGG
>NZ_JALXKT010000105.1:0-3632 GCF_025144775.1 Brachybacterium sp. p3-SID957
TAACTGGAAGCAGGCCCTCGCCCAGCTCGCCGCAGCCTACCCCGACCGGATCAACCCCTACCTGTGACCACCCCGCTTACACAGACAAGTTGACACGCCCCCGATACCCAATGGGAGACGATCCAGCCCTTGCTCCCCGCTCAGCGCCCCTGGTCAGGGAGGCCGAGACGGGATCATAGACAGGCGGTCGAGGGGATTATCTACCGCTACCGGTGCGGGATCGCCTGGCGCGATCTCCCCGCCGACTTCGGGCCCTGGCAGACAGTCTGGAAGCGCCACCGCGCCTGGGCAGTTGATGGCACCTGGGACCAGGTCCTCGACGCGCTCCTGGTCCGTGCCGACGCGGACGGTGACCTGGACTGGTCGGTCGCGGTCGACTCCACGATCTGCCGCGCTCACCAGCACGGCACCACCCTCGAGCGCACCACAGGGGGCGCAGTGGAATCACATGAATCTCCGCGTTGAGCCAGCTGATCACGCGCTGGGCCGTTCCCGCGGCGGGCTCTCGACGAAGATCCATCAGCTCGTCGATGGACACGGCCTACCGCTGGCAATCCTCTGCGGACCCGGTCAGGGAGGGGACTCACCGATGCTCGCCCCACTGCTCGACGCCCTCTCCGTCGCCCGCAAGGGACCAGGTAGACCGCGCACCAGACCGGACATGTTGCGCGGCGACAAGGCCTACTCCTCCCGCGCCACCCGCCAGACTCTGCGCCGTCGAGGGATCAAGGCCGTGATCCCCGAACCCAGCGACCAGCAGCAACACCGTCGCAACCGCGGTTCACGCGGCGGACGCCCCGTGGGTCTCGACATGGAGGCCTACCGCGGCCGCAACGTCATCGAGCGCGGCTACAGCGACGTGAAGCAATGGCGCGGCCTGGCCACCCGCTACGACAAACTCGGCCTGACCTACCGCGCCGGAGTCGTGCTCCGCGCGATCATCCAATGGCTCAAGCACCTCGTTTGACGAGCTTCCAAGATCTCGCTCAGGCGGAGATGCGAAGGTGTCCGGAGACGCACTCGACCCGGAGGTTTAACAATGCCCAAGGCCGTGACCCTGATTCGTTCCAACGCGCTGTCGGACGCAGCGGAGTACGCCTACGCCGCAACCGCACCCGCGGAAGCACGCCTAGTCTTCCTGGCAGGATCATGCCCGCTGAACAGCGACGGATCCACCTGCGGTGAAGGTGACTTCGCAGCACAGGCCGCCAAATGCATCGAGAACATGAAGGTCGCCCTCGGAGAGGCTGACGCCGCGCTAGAGGACGTCATTGCCACCCGTGTACTCGTCGCCTCTTCCGACCAGGCTGATCTCGTGGCGGCATGGGAGGTCGTCCGCGACGCATTCGGTGACCATGACGTCCCGAGCACGCTGATCGGTGTTGCCGCACTCGGATACGACCACCAGCTCGTGGAAGTCGAAGCCACAGCCGTCGTGATCGACTGATGCCCATCGGCGGGAGCGCCTTTGGAGACACGCCCTAGTCGCCGTCGTCTCCCGTGACCATCACCTCGCCGGACGCCAGAGCCTAAGCCTGGAAGACCTGGCCGAGGAGACCTTCGTGGACTTCAGCGAGGGCACGCCCGGGCGGACACAGTCCGACCGGGCCTTCGAGTCCGCTGGTATCCGGCGTGAGGTCGCTTTCGAGGCGGTGAGCACCGACATCATGCTCGGCCTTGTCCGGAACAACCTTGCGCTGGCGCTTCTCCCGCCCGCCGCAGTTCCGGGCAGCCACGATCTCCAGAGCATCGAGGTCATCAGCGGCCCGACCCGCATTGAGCACCTGGCGTGGAGCGGATTTAACCCCTCCCCCGCCACCCAGGCCTTTCTCGCCGACGCCCCGGGGTCAAGCGTGGGCTGAGGGCCTACGCCTGGGCGCGCTGAGCGCAGGGAAGGCCGTCAATGTAGGCGCCGATGACGCTAGCCGCGTCGACCGGTGCGGCCTTGGCCGTGCGATACATCAGGAGTGCGTCGACGAGCCCCACTAGGTCCGGGGCGTGCTGGGCCGGGGTGGCGATGCCGGCGGCGTCGAGTAGCTGTGTAGCGCGTTGGACCAGGGGCGCACGCACCGGGGCGTCGACGGTGAGCAGCGCGCGCAGTTCGTCGTCATTCCGCAGTTCGAAGAGCAGCGCAAAGCGCGCGGCCTGCGCGTCCTCGCGGCGCGCTAGGTGGTCCAGGAAGCCAACGGCTATCTGCACCGCGGCGGCGCGGTCCATGGTGGCGGGTATGGCTAGATCGGCGAGATCGGCCTGAGTGTCCTCGGAGAGCCGTTCCACGACCAGGGCGGTGAGGTCGCGACGGGTGCGGGCGTAGTACGACGTCGAGCCGCGCGGCAAGTTCGCCTCCTTGTCCACCAGCAGGTGGGTGAGCGTACGAACGCCGCTGCGTGCGATCAGGCGTACACCAGCGGCAGCGATCCTCTCGCGACGGTCCACAGTTGTCCCCCTCCGACTAGGCCTCTATGATCATAGAGGCTCTACGATCATAGAGACAGCAGGCGCTACGAAGGAGGACGCGGTGGAGGTTGCAGTCGTGGGTGGGGGACCGTCCGGCAAGGCCATCGAGCGGGCGCTCCTCGAGCGTGGTGCGACGGTCAGGCTCCTGTCGCGCTCCAACGGGTTCGACGTGCTACAGGCTGATTCCATCGAGCGCTTAGGGCAGCCCGATGTGATCGTGGAGGCGACGGGGCGCTTCACCATGAGCAGGAGCGCTGCGACTGACTTCTTCACGCGGTCGACCCGCGCCGTCGCCGCCGCTGCGCGCGCTTTGGATGCCCGCCATCTGCTGCTGTCGATCGTGAACTGCGAGCTGCCGGACGTTCAGGGGTATGGGTACTTCGCCGGCAAGACGGCGCAGGAGCGGGTAGCGCGTGAGGAGAGCCCGAACCTGACCATCGTGCGCTCAACGCAGTGGTTCGAGTTCGCAGGCCAGAACCGCGAGAGGATGAAGCTCGGACCGATCTCCCTCGTGCCGCAGATGACGATCAAGCCCGTCGCGCTGGACGCGGTGGCTGGGGTGATCGCAGACCTGGCGACCGGCACCCGCGCCAGCACGCTCACAGAGATCGCAGGGCCGGAGGTCACCACCTTGTGGAACATGACGAAGCAGCTCCCCCAGGCCCGGGCCACTCCCCTCCCTATGCCCATCCCTGGCCGCATGGGTCGAGCATTCCGTTATGGTGCCCTGGTGCCTGGAGCGGAGGCCGAGGTACTCGGTCCGACTTTCTCCCAATGGCTTCACCGCCAGGCGAGCTGATTGCAGCGACGATCGCCGCGGCGTCTGCCCCGTTGCTAGCTGTTGCCGACGCGCTACTGCGGGCACGGCGCGCGGACGAGACTGCCGCGTTCCTTCCGGGAGCGACCGTTTACGGCACGGCGGCGCGGGGAGACTGCTGCGCGAGTTGGCACACCTCAACCTGACACTTCTGCTGCATTGAGCACCACCCTGCGTGACAGTTACGGCACCGTAGGCGTCCCTGTGCCACAGGGTCCGAATCGGCAGTTTCGTGACACATCTGCGCCGTGGGGTATACCCAACT
This sequence comes from Brachybacterium sp. p3-SID957, assembly GCF_025144775.1. Taxonomy (NCBI): domain Bacteria; kingdom Bacillati; phylum Actinomycetota; class Actinomycetes; order Micrococcales; family Dermabacteraceae; genus Brachybacterium; species Brachybacterium sp. p3-SID957. Next base: position 3,540 of record NZ_JALXKT010000105.1, read on the forward strand.
GGGCCGTTTCTCGATCACTTTGCGATCCCCTTCATCGGCCGCCATCCCGCCACTAGCCACTAGCCACTAGCCACTACACCCTCATCTGCGAAG
>NZ_JALXKT010000106.1:0-3078 GCF_025144775.1 Brachybacterium sp. p3-SID957
CGGGGCCGGTCGAGGGCGCGGGGCCTTGCGAGGGCGCGGGGCCGGACGAGGGTGCGGGGCCCGTGGAGGACGCGGGGCCGGCAGAGGGTGCAGGGGCCTGCGTGCTCGGGCCCTGCGGCGGAGGGGGAGTGCTCATCACAGGGCTCCTTGTCGCTGAGCTGCGGCGGAGGAGAGGTACGCCGCTTCAAGCCTGCCGGTCGCCGGCCCGAAGGAGACGATGCGGGCGCCCTGGGCGGTCAGGTCCGCAAGCAGTCGGGCCGCGGTCGCCTCGTCGGGCAGCTGGAAGGTGGCCTCCGCGTGCCCGCTGGCCGTGCTGTCCGGTGGGGCGACGCCGCTGTGCTGCACCCCCACGGCCTCGAGAGCCCGCATCAGGGCGTCGTGGTCCAACGACCCCACCTTCCAGGGACGGGGCCGGGCGGCGAGGGCGCGGATGCTGCTGGCGTCCACCACGCGGCCGGCGTCCATGAACACGACGTGGTCGGCCATCTCCTCCAGCTCGGAGAGGATGTGGCTGGAGACCAGCACGGTGGTGCCGTCGGAGGCGGTCTGCCGCACCACTCGCAGCAGGCGTCGGCGCGAGGCCGGATCCAGGCCCGAGGCGGGCTCGTCCAGGATCAGCACCTGCGGGGAGTGCACCATGGCGCGAGCCAGGCCCAGGCGCTGCTTCTGCCCGCGTGAGAGCACGTGCGCCGGCTGCTGCGCGAGGGTCTGCAGGTCCATCAGGTCCAGCAGCTCCATCGCCCGGGTGGAGACCTGCCGTGAGGGCAGGAAGTAGGCCCGACCCATCACCTCCAGCACCTCGGCCACGCGCAGGGAGTCCCACGCCCCGAACTGGTCGGGCATCCAGCCCACGGCGCGGCGCACCGCGGGGGAGTCCTTCGTGGGGTCGATGCCGCCGATCAGCACCCGACCGGAGTCGGGTGCCAGCAGGGAGGCCAGCATCAGCATCAGCGTGGACTTCCCGCATCCGTTGGGGCCGACGAGCGCTGTGACCGCGCCGCGCGGTGCCTCGAAACTGAGGTCCAGCACGGCCTGCACATTGCCGAAGGCCCGGCTCACGTGCTCGGCGCGGATGCCGGGCCCGTCGGTCGCGTGGGGTGAGGCGGCGACGGCGTGGTCGCGAGGCCGAGGTGGGGGTGCCCCCCAGGCCGGTTCGCCCGGGCTGTGCTCCGGGCCGTGCTCCGGGCCGCCTTCCGGTGCCGCCCCGCTGGCGCCACCGTACCCGTCCGTGTCGCCGTACCCGTCCGTGTCGCCGTACCCGTTCGTGTCGCCGTACCCGTCCGTGTCGCCGTAGTCGTAGCTGGGGTGGACCGTGTGGCCGGGCTCGCGGCCTTCCTGGTGCCCGTCAGCGGCCTGTCCCTCGCGTCCCGTGCCCCCGGGCGGCGGTGTGGTCTGCATCATGCGCTGAGCCTGCCATGCCCCGGGACGTGACGGGGGCGGGACTCGGGCACATTACGGGAACGATTCGTGCAGGGTCAGTGGAGGGGCCACCGGAGGCACTGAGAGCGGGACGCACCTCAGAACCACTTTGTGGTTCTCAGATGCGCCCCGCTTTCAGGGCCCCGACACCGACAACGGGCGTCCAGTGCCCGGCGCGCAGCACGTCGGCTCCGCAGCGCCCAGCTCACCGGGAGGCTGCTCGCCTCACACCTGCATGGCGGCGTTGCCCTCTTCCTGCGCCTGGGGGATGCCCTCGGAGGCGGGCAGGCGGCCGATGAAGACCTCCTGGAAGATCGGGATGGCGGCGGTCAGGCCGGCATTGGCGCGAGCGCCGGTATCGGCCTCCGCAGGGTTCTTCGCCGCCTCCACGAACACGCTCACGTCCACCCCCTTCTCGTCCCAGAAGGAGATGAACGCGTCCTGCGCCTCCTTGTGGCCGGGGAAGGCCACGCCCTGCTCGGCCAGGGGGCGCTGCCCGTCCGCGCTGCCCAGCCACTCCAGCAGCGCCTTGATGCCCTCCTGCTTGTCCTCGGGGGCCTTCGCATTGCCCACCGCGACCACGCCGTGCACCAGCGACTTCGCACCCTCGGGCCCGGCCACCGGCGGGGCGATCGCCCACTCGAAGCTGTCGGCCACGCCATCGAAGATGTTGCCCAGGTTGTAGGGGCCGGACTGGAACAGCCCCAGCTTCCCCTGCGTGAACAGGTCGCGACTGAAGTCGCCGTTCTCGTTGGTGTCCGCCGCGCTCGGTGCCACCTGATCCACATTCACCAGGTCCGCCATGTACTGGAAGGCCGCGATGCCTTCCTCGGAGGCGAAGACGTACGCATCGTCCTGCTGCCACTGGGCGCCGTTGGAGGCCAGGAACGGGCCGATGATTGCCTGCCGGTCGGCCTGCGAGTTGAAGCCGAACTGAGCGCGGCCATCGGCATCGAAGCCGTCCTCGCCGGGATGGCGACCCTCACCGTCGAGCGTGAGCTTGGTGGCCGACTCGCGCAGCGAGTCGGTCTCGGCCGACGGATCGAACTCCAGGGCCGACGGGTCCACGCCCGCCTCCTCCACCAGCTGCTTGTTGTAGAACAGCGCGATCGAGTCCCACAGCTGCGGCACGCCCCACAGGCCGCCGTCGCGAGAGTAGAGCTCCACGACGCTGTCCTCCCACTGGTCAGCGGCGTCGGGCAGCACCTCGTTGATGTCCAGCAGGTCGCCGGAGTCCTTGTACAGCACGTAGTTGGCGGAATTCATCCAGTACACGTCGGCTGCATCACCGCTGGCCACGTCCAGGGGCAGGCGGGTCCAGTAGTCACCCCAGGCGACCAGGTCGATGTTGACCTGCCAGCCGGACTGCTCGGTGAAGGCGGCGAAGGACTCCTCGTAGGCGGGCTGGGCGAGCTCGTCCCACAGGCGGAACGTCAGGGTGCCGTTGCTGCCCCCGCCGCCGTCGCTGCCACCGGAGCCCCCGCTGTTGCCACCACCGGATCCGCCGTCCTGGGCGGAGGGGGAGCAGGCGACCGCGGCACCGGCGAGACCGGCGGCGGTGAGGGAGGCGAGCATCGTGCGGCGGTTCAGCATGGCGGATCCTTCCGTTCTGCCCCCGGTGCGTCCCGGCTGATCCGGGGTGAGGGGAGCGGGCTGGTG
>NZ_JALXKT010000107.1:0-2677 GCF_025144775.1 Brachybacterium sp. p3-SID957
CGGGGGGGGGGGGGGGGGGGGGGGGGGGCGCCGGGGTGGTGCGGACGATGTCCGGCACCTCGGCCACCAGGGCGTCGGGCACGGGTGCATCGGGCCCGTACCGGCGGCGAACGGAGGCACCGACCAGATCGTAACCGGCCTCGGCGTGCTGGCTGAGGTCGATGCCGGCGGCCTCGTCCTCGGCGCTGATGCGCCAGCCCAGGGTGTGCTTGAGCGCGAGGGCGATGACCAGGGTGACGAGTCCGGAGAAGCCCATCGCAGCGAGGGCCACCAGGGCCTGGACCAGCAGCAGGGCCGCGCCGCCGCCGTGCAGGAGCCCGCCGTCCACGGCGAGCACGCCGATCAGCACGGTCCCCACGAGTCCGCCCACCAGGTGCACGCCGACCACGTCGAGCGAGTCGTCCAGCCCGATGCGGTGCTTCAGGCCGACGGCGAGGGCGCAGCAGATCCCGGCGACCGCGCCCAGCACGATCGCGCCCAGGGGGTCCACGGCGGCGGCCGCCGGCGTGATCGCCACCAAGCCGGCCACCACGCCGGAGGCGGCGCCCAGTGAGGTCACATGACGATCCCGGATCCGCTCCACCAGCATCCAGCCGAGCATCGCCCCGGCGGTCGCGACGGCGGTGTTGACCCAGGCGAGACCCGCGGTGGCGTCGGCGGTGCCCGCGGATCCGGCGTTGAAGCCGAACCAGCCGAACCACAGCAGTGCCGCTCCCAGCATCACCAGCGGCAGGTTGTGGGGCTTCATGGGGTCCTTGCCGAAGCCCAGGCGGGGGCCGACGACCAGCACCAGCACGAGACCGGCGATGCCGGCGTTGATGTGCACGACGGTTCCGCCGGCGAAGTCGACCGGCTCGGCGATCGCGGCGAAGGGTCCGTCCCCGGAGAGCAGGCCGCCGCCCCACACCATGTGGGCCATCGGCGCGTAGCAGGCCAGCACCCACACGGCGGTGAAGGTCAGCCAGGTGCCGAAGCGGACGCGATCGGCGATCGCACCGGAGATGAGGGCCACGGTGATGATCGCGAAGGTCATCTGGAAGCCGGCGGCGGTCAGGAAGGGCACGCCGGAGCCGGCCAGCAACGACTGCTCGTTAGTGCCGTTCAGTCCCATGAACTGGAAGGGGCTGCCGAGCACGCCGCCGTGGTCGTCGCCGAAGGCGATCGAATAGCCGGCCGCCGTCCAGGCCAGGGCCACGACGGCCATCGCGCTGAAGGACATCAGCATCATGTTCAGCACGGTGCGGGACCGCACCATGCCTCCGTAGAAGAGGGACAGCCCGGGTGTCATCAGCAGCACCAGGGAGGCGCTGACGAGGATCCAGGCGGTCGCCCCTGTGTCGAGGGTGAAGGGGTCCATGGCGGTTCCTGTTGTCGGTGGTGCCCGCCCCGGGGCGGGCACGGTCCGTGGTGGGCCGTGCCGCCATCGTGCGGTGGGCGCCGGTGACCGACCAGGTCAGAGGGCCGCCGTGATCATTCCGTGATCGAAGGGTTCGCGGTGCGGACCGCTGCGGGTCCGCCCTCGAAGCGCGTCCGCTCAGTCCCCCAGCAGGGCGTCCACGAAGCCGTAGGCGTCGAAGGGGGTGAGGTCGTCCATGCCCTCGCCCAGGCCCACCATCTTCACCGGCACTCCGAGCTCGCGCTGCACGTTGACCACGATCCCGCCCTTGGCGGTGCCGTCGAGCTTGGTCAGCACGATGCCGGTGATGTTCACGGCCTCCGAGAAGACCCGGGCCTGCTGCATGCCGTTCTGGCCGGTGGTGGCGTCGATGACCAGCAGCACCTCAGCGACGGTGTCGCCGTGCAGTCCCTTCTCGGCGACGCGGCGCACCTTGCCGAGCTGGTCCATCAGACCCTTCTTGTTCTGCAGGCGACCGGCGGTGTCGATGATGACGACGTCCACACCCTGTGCGACGCCCTCCTTGACGGCGTCGAAGGCGACGGCGGCGGGATCGGCCCCGTCGCGGTCGGCGCGCACCGTGTCCACACCCACGCGGGAGCCCCAGGTGGCGAGCTGGTCGGCGGCCGCGGCGCGGAAGGTGTCGGCGGCGCCCAGCACCACGGTGCGCTCGGCGGCGACCAGGACCCGGGCGAGCTTGCCGACGGTGGTCGTCTTGCCGGTGCCGTTGACACCCACCATGAGGATCACCGACGGCACCTCGGTGCCGTCCGGTGCGGTGCGGACGGTGGCGGCCAGGCGGCGGTCGAGGTCCGGGTTCACCAGGGTGACGAGCTCCTCGCGCAGCACCTCCCGCACCGCTGCGGCATCATCGGTGCCCAGCACCTGGATGCGTCGACGCAGGTTCTCCATCAGCTCATCGGTGGCGTCCGGCCCGAGGTCCGCCAGCAGCAGGGTCTCCTCGATCTCGTCCCAGGTGTCCTCGTCCACGGCGCCGCGGGTGAGGAGGGTGAGGATGCCGCGGCCGATGGAGCCGGAGCGTGCCAGGCGCTCGCGCAGCCGCAGCATCCGGTCGGCGGGCGCCTCGGGGGTGTCGATGACCGGGCCAGGGGCATCCTCGGTGGTGGTCTCCTCCGTGGGGGCAGGCGGTGCCTCCACCGGCTGGGCAGGCGCCTCAGGCGAGGGAGCCGGGGCCTGGACCGACGGGGCGGGGGCCTGGACCGACGGGGCGGGGGCGGCCGGCGCATCGGCAGGGGCGGCAACGGTGTCGTCTGTCGGGAC
>NZ_JALXKT010000108.1:0-2636 GCF_025144775.1 Brachybacterium sp. p3-SID957
TGAAGAGCCCCGTTCCTGAGGCCCGCATCCTCAGGCACCCAACCTCTCCACTGTTCCCGAACTCCAGGAGGAGTCAATGTCCGTCTCCGCGATCGTCATGATGGCCGTCTCGATCCTCACCGTGTGGGGAGGACTCGTGGCCGCGGTGCTGAACATCATGCGCCACCCCGAGAGCGACGTCTGACCAGCACTGCTCGAGGCCCTGACCGCTGCGCCCGCCCCGCGGTCGGGGCCTCGACCATGTCCGCGGCACAGCTCGGAAGCCCCGGATGTGACCTAGGTCTACCGGTTGGTCATGGATCGGGACGATCCAATATCGACGAGGGACCAACGTCCCAAGTCGGGCACAGCGGTCACCCTGCAAGGGTGCGCCCGCGCCGCCGCAGGCACTACGGCTCACATCACCGCTGGCCAGCGCGAGATGTGGGGGAGAAGGCGGAGGAGCGAGCGGCCCCGGGTAGGGATAACGCGCGAAACAGCGCGGGAGTATACAACAGCCCTCCGCACCTACCGACCGCCTGGGCTTACGATTCTGCAACATCACACGCTCCCGCCTAGGGTCGAGTCATGGCGCCCACACAACCGGTGTGCGTTTCGAGACCCGGGAGGTATGTCATGACCGATCCCTACCGTGACCAGAACCAGACCCACCGCGGGGAGCCGTGGAACCAGCCGCCCACCCCGGGCGCGCCCGGCACCACGTCCGGCGGTGTGGAGGGCCAGGGAATCCCCGGCCCCGGCGTTCAGGGCACCGCGGTGCCCCCGCCACCCGTCCCCTACGACGACGACAAGAGCGGAACCGGCCAGCAGGCCAAGGACTCCGCACGCAACGTCGCCGAGGACACCAAGCAGGCAGGCGGCGCTGTGGCCGGCACCGCCAAGGACGAGGCCCTCGGCGTGAAGGACGATGCCGTGCGCGAGGGCCGCAAGCTCTGGGACGAGACCTCCTCGACCCTCAGCACCCAGGCCTCCGACCAGCTCAACCGCGCCGCCGGCACGGTGCGCACCTTCACCGACGACCTGGGGCGGATGTCCCGCGGCGAGAAGCCCGAGGACGGCCTGGCCACCGATCTGGCCCAGCAGGTCACCGACCGCACCGCCGCCCTCGCCGACTGGCTGGAGAACCACGAGCCGGCCGACGTGCTGACCGAGGTCAAGAGCTTCGCCCGCCGTCGCCCCGTCGCGTTCCTGGCGATCGCCGCCGGCCTCGGCTTCGCAGCCGGGCGCCTCACCCGCTCCGTCGCTCAGGTCCACTCCGACGACGACGACGACGACCAGGACGTCTGGGCCAGCCGCACCGGTACCGCGGGCTTCTACGGTCCGGGCGACGGCCAGTACCGGGCCACCCCCGTGCCCCCGCAGCCGGGATACACCACCGGCGGCACCGTCCCTCCCGTGGACCCGTCCGTCGGCCAGGCGGTCCCCGGCACCCCGGGGTACGACGCACCCGGCCAGCCGGGCTACCCCTACGACGCTCCGGTGCCCCCCGCCGAGCCGACCCGTCCGGTGCCCCCGCGCCTGCCCGAGACCGATGGGCGAGGTGACATCCGGTGAGCTCCCAGTACACCCCTCCACCCACCGAGGCCGAGCGCCGGGCGGAGACGGAGTCCTTGGGGACCCTGATGTCCAAGGTCACCACGGACCTGTCCACGCTGATCCGACAGGAGATCGCGCTGGCCAAGGCCGAGCTGACGATCTCCGCCAAGAAGGCGGGCAAGGGCGCCGGGATGTTCGGCGGCGCCGGTGTGGCAGGGCACTTCGTCCTGCTGTTCCTGTCCATCGCCCTGTGGGCCGCCCTGGGCGGCACCGTCATCGGCTACGCATGGGCCGGCGTGATCCTCGCGATCCTGTGGGCGATCCCGGCCGCCATCCTCGCCGTGGTGGGCAAGAAGAACATCGACGAGATCGAGGGCGCTCCGCAGACTGCCGAGACCCTCAAGCAAGTCCCCGAAGCCGTTACTCCCTCTAAGGAACCGCGATGAACCAGCAGCATCCTGACGAGATTCGTGCCGATATCGAGCGGACCCGCTACAACCTGTCCAACGACGTGGACGCCATGGCCGAGAAGGTCACGCCCTCCAACGTCGCCCACCGCCAGGTCGACAAGGCCCGCGGCGCCGTGCGCGACGCCGTGGGCGGTGTGAAGGACCGCGTGATGGGGACGGCCGACGACGTCGGCACCAGCGTCTCCGACACCGCATCCAGCGCCAAGTACGGCGTGCAGTCCGCGGCGCAGGACGCCGGTGACGCCGCACGCCGGGCACCCCACCAGATCAAGCGGCAGACCCAGGGCAACCCCCTGGCCGCCGGTCTGATCGCCCTGGGCGTGGGCTGGCTCGCGGCCTCGCTGCTGCCCGCCTCCCAGAAGGAGCAGCGTCTGGCCCAGCACATCGAGGATCGCGCACAGCCGGTCCTCGACGACGTCAAGGACCAGGCCCGCCACGTGGCCGACGAGCTCAAGGAGCCCGCTCAGCAGGCTGCCCAGAACGTCAAGGAGTCCGCTCAGGACAGCGCCGAGAACGTGAAGCTCGAGGCGCAGATCCAGAAGGACGAGGTCACCGACTCGGCCAAGAGCAACGCCGAGGACGTCAAGAAGACCGCGCAGGACAGCTGACGCTCACCGGACCGGGCCCCGT
>NZ_JALXKT010000109.1:0-2607 GCF_025144775.1 Brachybacterium sp. p3-SID957
GAATGAGCTGGCCAGCTCGAGATGGCATGATCACCACCTGATCCACCCGAACATGCGGCGGCCGTGCCCCAGCAGCCCCCGCATCCGAATCAGGGAGAAAACGCATGTCACCCAAGAGCACCACCCCGAAGCGCATCCTGGCCGTCACCACGAGCACTGCGGCCTACGAGACCGTCGGGTACCGCACCGGCCTGTGGCTGGGCGAGCTCACCCACTTCTACGACGTGGTCACCGGCGCCGGGCACGACGTGGTCATCGCCAGCATCGACGGCGGCCGCGTCCCCCTGGATCCCGAGAGCCTGGGCGCACTCGTGCTCAAGCAGGGCGGCACAGGGCAGCGCTACGCAGACCGCTCCTTCATGGATCTGCTGGAGGACACCCCGAGCATCGAGTCCCTGGCCGATGAGTCCTTCGACGCCGTCTACCTCACCGGCGGCCACGGCACCATGTTCGACTTCCCCACCTCCGCGGCCCTTGCCGAGCGGATCCGTCGCACCGATGGCGACGGTGGGATTGTCGCAGCCGTCTGCCACGGCCCGGCAGGTCTCACGGAGGTGATCGGTGCCGACGGCCGCCCCTTCCTGGACGGACGCAAGGTCACCGGTTACAGCTGGCCCGAGGAGAAGCTCGCCAGCCGCGCCGACGCGGTCCCCTTCCGGCTGGACGAGCGGCTGAAGGAGCGCGGCGCCACCTACACCAAGGCGCTGCGGCCGATGGCCTCCAAGGTGGTGGTCGACGATCGACTCATCACCGGCCAGAACCCCACCAGTGCCAGCGGCGTGGGAGAGGCCGTGGTGAAGCTGCTGGCCAAGCAGGACCGCCGCTGACCGGCCTCGGCGGAAACGGCCTCTGCCTCAGGACGACCGTACGCTGCGGCGCAGCCACACCGTGGTGGCCCCGGGGATCTCGTCCCCGACCAACGGCATGCTGGAGGCGAGCACCTCGCCCACCGGCAGCGGCACCGGCGCTTCACCGAAGTTCGTCACCGACAGCCAGCCGCCGGGCCGGTCGAAGGCCAGCACGTCCGGGCCGCACAGCGACTCGTCCCAGCGCAGCTCCTCCGCGCCCTGCAGCTTTCGACGCAGTCCCAGCACCTCGCGGTACAGCTCCAGGGTGGAGCCGGCCACCCCGTCCAGCGCCTCCACCGCGTGCTCAGCGAACCAGTCGGGCTGGGGCAGGTGCGCACCGTCCTCGCCGAAGCCGAAGGAAGAGCCTCCACGAGTCCACGGGATCGGCACCCGGCAGCCGTCGCGGCCCAGGCCGTCGAAGCTGCGGCTCTCCGGGGTGGTGCGCCAGAACGCGGGGTCCTGCCGCTGCTCGTCGGGGATGTCGGCCACCTCGTGCAGGCCCAGCTCCTCGCCCTGGTACAGGTAGGCGCTGCCCGGCAGGGCCAGCTCCAGCATCGTCGCCGCGCGCGCCCGGCGGATGCCCAGTTCCCGGTCCAGCTGCTCCTCGGGACCGCCGGCGATCACCCAGTCGGCGCCGTGCTTGTCGGGGCTGTCGTTGCGCGGTGGCAGGCCGTAGCGGGTGGCGTGGCGGATCTGGTCGTGGTTGGACAGCACCCAGGTGGTGGTCGAGCCGGTCTTCTTCACCTGCTCGAGGCTGAAGTCGATCACCTCGCGGAAGTCGGCGGCCTTGAAGTCGGCCTCCAGCAGGTCGAAGTTGAAGGCCTGGCCCAGGCCGTCCGGGGTGGCGTACTTGGCGCGCCGCTCGGGGGTGTCCACCCACGCCTCGGCCACGGCCATCCGCGGCGGATCGTACTCGTTGAACACCTCGCGCCACTCGGCGTAGATCCGGTGCACGTCGTCGCGGTCCCACAGGGGATGGGTGCCGTCCTTGGGCATCTCCTTGAGCTGCGCCTTGGTGGGCAGCTGCTCCGGGAGCTCCTTGGCCAGGCCCTGGGCCACGTCCACCCGGAACCCGTCCACCCCGCGATCGGACCAGAACCGCAGGGTGTGCAGGAAGTGCTCGCGCACCTCGGGGTGGTCCCAGTTGAAGTCGGGCTGCTCGCGGGCGAAGGAGTGCAGGTACCACTGGCCGTCCTCCACCTGGGTCCAGGCGGGCCCGCCGAAGATGGACTCCCAGTCCGCCGGCGGCAGGGAGCCGTCCGGCCCGGTGCCGTCGCGGAAGATGTACCGCTCGCGGGCGTTCGAGCCCTTCGGGGAGGCCAGCGCCTCCTGGAACCACGCGTGGCGGTCGGAGGAGTGGTTGGGCACCAGGTCCACGATCACGCGGATCCCGGCTCCGTGCAGCAGGTCCACCAACTCGTCGAACTGCTCGAGGGTTCCGATGCGGGGGTCCACGTCGCGGTAGTCGTCCACGTCGTACCCGCCATCGGCCAGCGCCGAGGGGTAGAACGGGCTCAGCCACACGGCGTCCACGTTCAGGGAGCGCAGGTAGTCGATGCGGGAGATGATCCCGGTCAGATCACCGACGCCGTCGGCCGTGCCGTCGGCGAAGGAGCGCGGGTAGATCTGGTACACGGCGGCCTGGCGCCACCAGTCGGCATCGCTCAGGGGGATCTCGACGGAGTGGTGCTCGGACATGGGGGAACTCCTCAGGGTGCAGGTGCTCGGTTCGGGTGCGTGGGCGGTGGTGGGGGGGGGG
>NZ_JALXKT010000011.1:0-66709 GCF_025144775.1 Brachybacterium sp. p3-SID957
TTCGGCCACTCGAGTCAGCTCAGATCCAGGGGAGAGAGCGGAGTCGAGCCGACGGCCTCGCCCGCCGTACTGGTCGCGCGGGCTGTGTGCACCGGTGCCCAGCTGCCCGTTGCGGTGTCGGTGGGAGTGAGTGTGCGGCCCAACTCGTCACGATTCCGCGCAACGACCGACTGGCCGGGCTCTATGCGGGAAATCGTGCTCCCCGGCTCTCCAGTCGAACTCGTTACCCGCACCTGGGTGAGCGGTACGTTGCCGGTGTTGTGAACGCGGACCCAAGGGACTGCGAGATCACCGACGAGACCCTCTGGGCTGGCCGGATAGACGGCTCAGCGCAGCTTCACGAGCGACCAGCCCAGCACCGAGCCGTCGGCAGCATGCACCGCGAACGTGTCGGCCCCGCCCCGGGTGTCCGGGAGGGCGACGGTGATCGCGCCGCTGGCATCGGCCTGCTGCCAGTCGCCTAGCTGGGTGCCGGCAAAAGTGGTGCCATACCAGGCGCCGGGCTCCAGACCAGCGATCCGGACCGTGGAGCCGCGCTCGACCTTCCCGCCCGGCAGCTCGAGGTCGCCCTGGTCCGTTCCCCGGATCGACGGGTGCACCGTGCCGGTCAGGGACAGCTCCGGCTTCGGCTCTGCGGGCGCTGCGACCTCCAGCGACACCGGCTGCGCATCGACGGAGGCGGTCGCCTCGAGCCCGCCGTTGACGGCGGTCACGGTGAGCGACGGGAGGGTGGCCGTGCCCGCGGCCACGTCGGCCTCGGTGAGGGTGTAGGTGCCGGTCGCGGCAACCGTCTCCTCCCTGGCCAGCTGCTCGGCCTGGACCGCGCCGGTGAGTCCGGTCAGGCGCACGTTTCCCTTGTTCGTGGCGGTCACGGCGTACTCGATGGTGTCGCCCACCGAGTCGGTCCCGTCTCCGTCCACGTCCACGGTGCGGATCACGGAGCGCTCCAGGGCCAGCTCGGGGGTGCGGACCCGCAGGTCCACCTCCTCACCGACCACGCGCACGGTCTCGGCCTCGAGACCACCGCCGGTCAGCTCCCAGGTGGTGTCGGGGACGAAGAACCCGTCGGCCGCCTCCTCAGCGGTGACCAGGTGGCGAGGGGTGAGGCAGTCGTAGCCGTCACCGGCCGGCAGGTTCCGCCAGCGGCAGTTGCCGGGCTCCGGCGGCACGAACGGGGCGAGGTTCCCGGACACCGGCGTGACCGTCTGCGAGACGTTCGAGGTGGACTGCACACGGAAGCGGTACGGCACCTGATCGCCCTCGCCGTACGGATCGGCGGCGAGATCGCGCCCGGCATCATTGCGCTCACCGGTGATCTGGGCGCCCAGCATGGCCGGGGCCCCCTGCTCCACGGTGATCTCCGCATCGCCGCGCAGTGCGTAGCTGCCCGCGCTCACCTGGATCTCACCACGGGTGACCCCCACCTGGGCGAAGGCCGGGGCGGTCACTGGGATGCGCAGCTGGGTGGACTCGCCAGGATCCAGGGCAGGCAGCTCGACGGTCCCCGCGGTCCATCCAGCCGGGAAGGACGCGGTGGCGGTGCCGGCGGGCAGCGCCACCTGATCATCGTTGCGCACGGTGAATTCCAGCTCGGTGCTCTGACCGGCATCGAGGCCGGCCGCGGCGGGGGAGAATGCCGCGCAGAACGGGTTCAGCCACGCCTTGTCGAAGGCGCCGTAGCGGATCTCGCTGTTCGCCGCTTCGTACAGCACCCCGAAGGTGCCGTCCTGCAGCGCGACCAGATCCGAGTATGAGGTCGCACCGGACTGGAACACCTTCGCCACCGGCCAGGTGGCGCCGTCATCGCACGAGTAGCGCACGGTCCCGTTCTGACGCCCGGTGGTGCTGTTCGCGTTGGAGAACAGCAGCTCCTTGGCCTCGGGGCTGCCGGCCGTGGCATCGGGGTTCATGGGGATGATCGCGGCGTTGTTGCGGGGATCGGTGAGCGTGTGGTCCACCTCGGGCTCGGACCAGGTCTCGCCGCCGTCGGAGGAGTAGGCGACGTACCGAGCGCTGCCGCCGGAGTGCATGCGCGAGTTCAGCATCAAGGTGCCGTCGGAGAGCTCCACCACCTTGTTCTCGTCCATGTTGGTGCCGACGGGTGTGCCCATCTGCCAGGTCTGCCCGTGGTCGTCGGAATAGACCGAGTAGGCCTTCACGGTGCCGTCCGAGAACGCGCCGGCGTACTGCAGGACCAGGCGGCCGGCGTGCTCGCCGTGGCGGATCTGGATGCCGTGACCGGAGGTGGCGAAGGTGGCGCGCACCTCCGGGGGCTTGACCACCTCGGTGACCGATTCCTTGGTCCAGGTGTGCCCGCCGTCGGTGGAGATCGAGACGGAGGCGCTCATCACCGAGCGGTCGGCGTCGTCGTTGCCATAGGCGCTGTTCCAGAACCCGGTGTCCTTGGAGAACACGTGGAAGTTGAACAGGGTCCCGGTCTCGCGGTCGTACACGTAGGAGGGATCGGAGTACCCGATCTTCTGGGCCCCGTCCTCTCCTTGGGCGACAACCGTCTGCTCTCCCCAGGTCCTCCCGCCGTCGGTGGAGCGGCGCTGCAGGATGGAGTTCGGGCCGGGGGCGTCGATCCCGGTGGGCCGACCGTCGTAGGAGGCGAGCAGGTCGCCGCCCTCCAGCTGGATGATCGCAGGGATGCGGTAGTTGGGGAACGCACCGTCACCTCCCAGTGCGATGCGCTGCTCCTCGAAGGCTCCGGGTTCCTCGGCGTGGACCATGCCTGATCCTCCCAGACCGGAAGGACCTCTCGTGCACTCGCTCATCGAACCGCTGCGCAGCGGACTGATCGTCTCCTGCCAGGCCTACCCGGGGGAGCCCCTGCGCCACCCGGAGACCATGGCGCAGGTGGCCGCCGCCGTCACCGAGGGCGGGGCCCTCGCCGTGCGCGCTCAGGGCCTCGCGGACGTGCAGCTGGTCTCGACCCGCGTGGACGTGCCGACCATCGGCATCTGGAAGGACGGCAAGAGCGGCGTGTTCATCACCCCGACACTGCGCCACGCCCAGGCGGTGATCGCCACCGGGGCGGCGTTGCTGGTGCTGGTCATGGTGCCCCTTCGCGTGCGAGCACAACCGCCGTGCGACCGAGCGTGCGGGGGAATGCCGACGGGCACCTCCCAGATTCTGGAAAGTGCCCGTGGCCTGCTACTTCTTCGGTCGGGCTGACAGGATTTGAACCTGCGACCCCTTGACCCCCAGTCAAGTGCGCTACCAAGCTGCGCCACAGCCCGAAACCCTCCACGGCGGGAGGGCCGACGTCGATAGTACCCTGCAGGAACGGCGGGGAGCGAATCGAGAGCACCGTGACCTGCGGCACCCTACGGAAGGCGGAGCATGGTCGATAAGGATCGTCTGCAGCGGTGGAGTCGCGTGGTGGCCGAGGAGGCCCAGGCGAAGGACCACTCCGCGCCCGAGATCGCCGGCTTCACCGAGCACGAGGCCCCGTGGCGCTTCGAGGTGCAGGTCGACAACCTCAGCCAGGTCGCCGACAGCGTGCTGGACCTGGGGGAGGATCTCCCCGATGCCAACGCCGGCACCTATGACCTGGTGGTGAGCCGCTTCCGTGGGATCGACGCCGGTGAGATCGCCTCCTTGCTGCAGCCCGACGGCACCTTCCTGACCGAGCAGGCCGGCAGCGACGACCTCGCCGAAGTGCGCGAGGAGCTCTGCGCGCTCAGCGGCCCCTCGGCCCAGCCCGCCGCTCCCACCGTGTCACTGATGGAGATGGAGAACGCACTGGTGCGCTCCGGTCTCACCATCGAGCGGGCCGACGCGCACCGCGGGCACTACACCTTCGAGGAGCCCGAGGCGCTGCTGCGCTACGCGGCCCGCATGCCGTGGCTGCCCACACCACACCCGGACGCTCCCGGTCTCGAGGATGCCCTGGCGCGGCTCGCCGCGCGCTTCGAGGACGGCCCGCTGGAGGCGACCGCGAGTCGCTTCGTGCTGCTGGCCCGCGCGCCCGGCACTCCCGACGCCGGCAGGCTCGACCTGAGCTCTCTTCCCGATGACGATCTGAAGGTGCCGCGCGTCTGATCGACTCCCGGGACCTGCGATGCCCGCCCCGCCTGCGTGGGACCGCTGTTGCGTCCACCCCGGGGGCTAGTGTGCAGGTATGCATGCCGAGCAGTCCGACACGCCCGTTGGGGGAGTGCCGCCGGAGCCGCCCGAGCAGCCGGAGGTCGCCGCGGCCTCCACCGGTGATCGGCGCGAACGGCCCATGACCCCGCACGGTGAGACCCCGTACTCACCGATGTCGTTGCTGCGCGCCCTCACCTCCAACCCGCTCGACGTCGACGCCCTGCGCGGCACCGAGGACAGCCACGAGGACGAGGAGCTCATCGACACCCCCACCACGCGCACGCTGACAGCGATCGCAGCGGTGGTGCTCGGCTTCGTGGTCGCGGTCTCGGTGACGAATCTGCGCGAGGCCGCCTCCGGGGAGGACAGCCCCCGCGCCCAGCTCCAGCAGCGCGTGATCGAATCGCGCAGCGAGGCCGATGACCTCGAGACCCATCGCGACGAGACCATCGAGAGGATCGCCGAGCTCCAGCAGCAGGTGCTCGAGAGCGGAGATGCAGGCGCCGGTGATCGCCTGGCCGCCTATGAGCGCGCCACCGGCGCAGTCCCCATGACCGGGCCGGGCGTGGTGCTCACCGTCGATGACTCCGCACCGCTGCCCGCCGAGCCGGGCACCACCGGAGGCGTGGTCAACCGCGTCACCGACGGCGACCTGCAGATCGCGGTCAACGGCCTGTGGGCCGCCGGCGCCGAGGCCGTCTCCATCAACGGCCAGCGCATCACCTCCACCAGCGCCATCCGCCGCGCGGGCGATGCCGTCCTGGTGGACTTCCGGCCCCTCTCACCGCCCTACCAGGTCACCGCGCTCGGCGACAGCGCCGAGCTGCGCTCCGGGTTCGAGCAGAGCCAGGACGGCACCTACCTCAGTGGCCTGTCCACGCGGTTCGGCATCCGCCTGTCCTGGGAGGCGGGGGAGGAGCTCACCGTCCCGGCCCGCACCGCGGCAACGCTGCGGGAGGCCTCCGGTGTGGAGCCCGAGCGCGGCGCCGTGCCCGAGGGCAGCGCATCCACCGACGACTCCGAGGGGGAGAACCCATGATCGCCATCATCGGCCTGCTGCTGGGCGTGATCATCGGGGTGGTGCTCCAGCCCGACGTGCCCGTGTTCCTGCAGCCCTACTTGCCGATCGCCGTGGTGGCGGCCCTGGACACTCTCGCCGGTGGTCTGCGCGCAGCCCTCGACGGCGCCTTCGACTCCCACGTGTTCATCACCTCGTTCCTGTTCAACGTGGTGATCGCAGCGTTCCTGGTGTTCCTGGGGGATCAGCTGGGCGTGGGGGCACAGCTGTCCACCGCCGTGATCGTGGTGCTGGGCATCCGCATCTTCTCCAACGCGGCAGCGATCCGTCGCCGCCTGCTGCGGTCATGACCGGCACCCGCATCCCCGAGTCCCACGGCCAGCAGCGCCGGGCCTGGCGCAACCTGCGCGGCACCCTCGCTCCGCGGGCCACCCTCTCCCAGCTGATCGTGGGCCTGCTGTGCTTCCTACTGGGGCTGTCGATCGCGGCGCAGGTGGGCCAGCGCGAGGAGGACTCGCTGCAGGGCGCCTCCCAGCAGGAGCTGCTGCGCCTGCTGGACGAGTCCGGTCGCCACGTCGATTCTCTCGAGGACGAGAACGCTGAGCTGGACCGCACCCTGGCCTCCCTGGAAGCGGGACAGGAGGACGATGCCGCCGCGCAGAGCGCCGCCGCCGAGCGCCTTGAGGACCTGGAGATCCTGGCCGGTACTGTGCCCGCGGAGGGCCGCGGCGTGCACGTCACCATCTCCGATCCCGCCGGGAGCGTCTCCACCGGGATCGTGCTCGGCGTCGTGCAGGAGCTGCGCAACGCGGGTGCGGAGGTGCTGCAGATCGGGCCGGTGCGGGTGATCGCCTCCACCTCCATCACCGCCGGGGCCGACGGCGGCATCGTCGTGGACGGCACCGAGATCCCCTCGCCCTACGTCATCCGCGCCATCGGCGACCCGACCGTCATGGAGCCTGCCCTGAAGATCCCTGGCGGGGCTGCGGACTCCGTCTCCTCCGCGGGGGGCACCTTCACCGTTCGCGCGGAGGACGAGCTGCGGATCGACGCGGTGCGCGAGCTGGCAGAACCCACGCATTCCCAGGTGGTCAAGTGATCGTCAAATCCTGGCGGTGAGGGCTGATTCTGCTCGCCCCGCCCCCGGTGTCGTGCGAAGATTGATGGGCGGCGCCCGGTGCAAGTACCGTCCCCGGGCAGACCGCTGATCAGGGAAGGGGTGCGCGGTGTCGGACAATACCGAGTGGAACGACACGAATCTGGATCACACGTCGCAGCTGAGTGCGATCTCGCCCGTCGATCCGGCCGACGACGGCGATGCCGGCATCACGTCCCAGGATCGCGCGGCGATCGACAACCTGCCCCCGGACAGCGCCCTGCTGATCGTCCGCAAGGGCCCGAACATGGGTGCCCGCTTCCTGCTGGACGCCGAGACCACCATCGCCGGCCGCCACCCCAACAGCGAGATCTTCCTGGACGACGTCACCGTCTCCCGCAAGCACGCCGCCTTCGTGCGGGACGGCGCCGGCTTCCTGGTACGGGACCTGGGCTCCCTCAACGGCACGTACGTGGCTCGTGAGCGAGTGGACGAGGCCCACCTCGAGCCCGGTCAGGACGTCCAGATCGGCAAGTACCGCCTGACCTACCACCCCTTCCACGGGAAGGGCTGACCCGGTGCCGGCCTCCGCATCGCGCAGGCCGAGCTCGGGGCCCGCACGGCTGAGCATCGGCCAGGTCCTCGATCTGCTGCGCGACGAGTTCCCGGACCTGGCGCACTCCAAGCTCCACTACCTCGAGGCCGAGGGCCTGATCGAGCCGGAGCGCACCGCGTCCGGCTACCGCAAGTACTCCCGGGCGGACGTCGACCGCCTGCTGTTCGTGCTGCGTGCCCAGCGGGACCGCTTCTGGCCGCTGAAGGTGATCAAGGAGCACCTGCTCGAGCACGGTGTCGACGCTGCGGCCAGCTCCACGGTGACCTCGATCGCCTCCAGGCCCGGCCCCAGTGCACAGATCCAGGCGGTGCGCCTGGACCGCCGGGGGCTCGCGGAGCAGGCCCGGGTCGACGAGGAGTTCCTCACCGAGCTGGAGCAGTACGGTCTGCTGGCCGACGGGCTGCTGTTCTACGGAGCCGCGGAGTTGGAGATCACCACCGCCGCCCGGCGCCTGGCCGATGTGGGCCTGCATCCGCGGCACCTGGTGATGCTGCGCACCTCCGCCGAGAGGGAGGCGCACATGATCAACTCCATCGCGCGCCCCCTGTCGAGGCCCGGCGACCCGGCCGCCCGCGGGGGCGCGGAGGATCTCGCACGGGACCTTGGCGAATCCATGATCGGCCTGCACAGCGCACTGCTGCGGTCGAAGCTGCGGGGCCGCTGAGCACGTCGGACCGTCACCGAGCCGTGACCTGGAACCGGCGAGTTGCTGTCGGTGGGACGCCCGAAGGCGCTACTCTGACGGGGAGCTCCTCTCCTTCCCCGTCAGGAGCCGAATCCCGGAGGTCAATGTGAACGCCAGTCGAGGCGACGATCGCACCGCTCAATCCACCGTGCCTGCCGAGCCTGCGCAGGGCGTCCTGTTCGACGAGGTCGTCGACACGCCCGGTGAGCTCGGCTACCGCGGTCCCGCCGCCTGCAAGGCCGCCGGCATCACCTACCGCCAGCTGGACTACTGGGCCCGCACCGGGCTGGTCGAGCCGTCGGTGCGCGCCGCGTCCGGCTCCGGCAGCCAGCGCCTGTACGGCTTCCGCGACGTACTGGTGCTGAAGGTGGTCAAGCGCCTCCTGGACACCGGTGTCTCCCTCCAGCAGATCCGCGTTGCCGTCGCCGCCCTGCGCGAGCGCGGCATCGACGATCTCGCCCAGATCACCCTGATGAGCGATGGTGCCTCGGTGTACGAGTGCACCTCCGCCGAGGACGTCTTCGACCTGGTCCAGGGCGGCCAGGGCGTGTTCGGCATCGCCGTGGGCCGCGTGTGGCGCGAAGTCGAGACCGAGCTGGCCGTGCTGCCCAGCGTCGACCCGGCCGATGACGCCACCCTGGCCCTGCAGGACGAGCTGGCGGCCCGCCGCCGCGCCCGCCAGGCCGGCTGAGCCCCCCGCACCACGAAGAACGGCGAGCCCCGGGGAAGGGGGCTCGCCGTTCTGTGCGGCTGCGCGGATGGGTGGCGGTCCGTGCCGGCGCGCTCAGGAGAGCTGGCGGGAGTCCATCACCGTGCGCAGCAGGGCATCGAAGTCCTCCGTGAGGCGCTTGCCGGAGGCGCCCTCGTAGCGGTGCAGGGGCACGGCACCGCCCTGCGCCTGCTGCAGGCCCACGCGCTCCTCGATCACCGGCTCCAGCACCTTGTCGCCGAACAGGTCGCGCAGCTCCGCCAGGCGGTACTGGTGCTCCACCGAGCGCGGGCGGTACCGGTTGACCACCAGGCCCAGGGGGATCAGTCGGGGCGCAAGATCCTCCTCGCGCATCTCAACCGAGAGCTTCAGAGCGCGATCGGCGGCGGTGACGGCGAAGAAGCCGGGCTCGGCCACCACCAGGGAGCGGTCCGAGGCGGCCAGAGCCGTCTGGGTGAGACCGTTCAGCGAGGGCGGGCAGTCGATCAGCACCAGGTCGTACTGGTGGGTGCGCCGGTCCAGTGCATCCCGCAGGCGCCGCAGGTCCCGGGGTGCCGGGGCGGGGGAGTCCATCACCGAAGAGCGTGCTGAACCGGGGATCACGTCGAGATGGGAGCGCTCGTCCTTCGACCACGGGGTGGGGCGGATCGCCCGATCCACGGTCTCGGTGCGAGGCGAGGAGAGCACCTCGGCGACGTCCGGGCCGGTGGCCGGCTCACCCAGCAGGCCCAGCGTGGTGTCCCCCTGAGGATCCAGGTCGATCACCAGCGTGTTGACGCCCTGGTGGAGAGCAGCGGACGCCAGGCCCAGGGTGACAGAGGTCTTGCCGACCCCGCCCTTGAGGGAACACACACTCACGATGAACACGCCCCGCAGTCTACCGACCACCCGGCACTGCTCCCGCGCAGACCAAGCGATAGCCTGCTACGACCGCGTCACCCCGAGCGCTGCGTGCCCACCCCCACCCCACTGCCCCAGGAGACCCCATGCCCCAGATCGAGCATCAGCTGGTCCTCGAGGTTCTCGAGGGCTGCGCGGCCAGTGCCCGCGCCGAGGCCGAACAGCTCGGGGCCGTGGGCACGGTTTCACCCACGGAGCTGGTCCTGGCCACCGCAGATCTGGACGCCGTACGGGGGCTGCGGCGCGTGGTCGCCGCGTACACCACAGTGACCGTCCCGGCGCGCCGTCCCCGCGAGCTGCTGGAGACCTCCGTGCTGCAGCAGGTGTCGGCCCTGATCGAGGACCTCGGCCGCCAGCGCCCCCGGCAGCGCTTCACCGGCCTGCGGCTCGCCGCAGCGGGAGCCGACAGCACCGAGATGCAGCGCATCGCC
The DNA here is from genome assembly GCF_025144775.1 of Brachybacterium sp. p3-SID957. NCBI lineage: Bacteria > Bacillati > Actinomycetota > Actinomycetes > Micrococcales > Dermabacteraceae > Brachybacterium > Brachybacterium sp. p3-SID957. Next base: position 9,548 of record NZ_JALXKT010000011.1, read on the forward strand.
GAGGCCGTGGCGGAACTTGCCCGGGTGCCCGTGGACGAGGAGGGCGATCTGCTGCTGCGGGTGCGCCGTGGCGCAACGGGCGCGGGAGAGTCCTGGCAGCTGCTGCTGCGCACCACACCCCGACCTCTCTCCACCCGGCCGTGGCGCACGGTGAACTACCCCGGCGCCGTCAACGCCACCATCGCGGCCACCGTCCTGGACCAGATGGTGATCGGTGCAGGCGACGAGCTGCTCGACATGACCTGTGGATCCGGGACCTTCCTGGTGGAGCAGCTGCACCAGGTCGCCCCGGCCCGCGCCGTGGGCGTGGACCTGGATCCCACGGCGATCGAGGCCGCCCGTGCGCATCAACGTGCTGCCCGGCGCAAGGGCCGCATCGACTGGATCACCGGTGATGTGCTCACGGCCCCCGTGGAGGCGGGCTTCACCCGGATCCTCACCAACCCGCCATGGGGCACCCTGCACGGTGAGCACGCCACCAACGAGCAGCTGCACGCGGACCTGCTGCGCCGCGCCGCCGTCCTCGCTGCGCCCTCCGCCCGCCTGGGAGTGCTCACCCATGAGATCCGCCGGATGAAGCAGGTGCTCCAGGCGCAGGTGGACGAGCCCGGCGCCTGGAGGCTGGAACGGGAGCACCGCTTCTTCCAGAAGGGTCACCACCCGCGCCTGTTCCTGCTGCGCCGCTGAGACGGCGGGCAGCGGCAGGGCTCGCGCTCAGAACCCTCGCCGGGCGCCCTCCAACGCCTGCAGCGCGGAGTCCTCGCCCTGCAGGCTCACCTGAGCGTGCTCCCGGCCGAACGCCCACAGCAGCAGCTCGGAGGGCCGGCCGTGGACGCTCACCGCGCCACGGGCGTTCCTGGTGGGGATGCGCACCGAGCCGTGGGGGGAGATCAGGGTCACCTCCACGTCGGCCTTCACCAGCAGGCGGGCCATGCGGCGCAGGCCGGACCAGAGCTGGGCCTGGTCGGAGGCGGCGAGCTCGCGCGGCTCCCAGTCGGGGCGAGCGCGGCGCAGGTCCTCGATGTGGATGAAGTACTCCACCGTGTTCATCAGCCCGTCCAGCACCCGCACGGGGGAGAACTTCTGCGGGCCGGAGCGGAACTTCCCCACCCGCTGTGCCCAGGGCAGTGCACGCAGCGCGTCCAGGCCCTCCTGGGCCTTGCGGGCGACAGGCGCGACCGGAAGCTTCGGACCGATCATCAGGTCGGGTCGCTGCTCGCGCAGCAGCAGGTGCTCGAGCAGATCGGAGGCCTCCCATCCGGGAAGGACCGTCGGCGCCGCGGGGCCACCGGCATCGAGGAGATCGGCGAGGGCAACTCGCTCACGCTGGACCAGGGAGGCTGCTGATGTGTCGCTCATGTCACCCATCCTAGAGACAGCCCCTGCACCGTCACCTGATGCGGCGGTGGGGGAGTGACCGCCCTGCCGGCTCCGACTGTCAGCTCTGGTTGCTGAAGGCGTCGTCGAAGGACGTCTCGGAGACGGGGTAGTCCAGGGTGCGCAGATGCTCCAGGGCCTCCTTCGCACCGTGCAGGCGGTCCATCCCGGCGTCCTCCCACTCGATGGAGATGGGGCCGTCGTAGCCGATGGAGCGCAGCGCCCGGAAGCAGGCGTCCCACGGGACGTCACCGCGGCCGAAGGACACGAAGTCCCAGCCGCGGCGCGGGTCGCCCCACGGCAGGTGCGAGCCCAGGCGGGTGTTGCGACCGGTGGTGCGCACCCGGATGTCCTTGCAGTCCACGTGGTAGATGCGGTCCGCGAAGTCGGTGATGAAGGAGACCGGGTCGATCTCCTGCCACATGAAGTGGGAGGGATCCCAGTTCAGCCCGAACGCCTCCCGGTTCCCGATGGCCTCCAGAGTGCGCTTGGTGGTCCAGTAGTCGTAGGCGATCTCGGAGGGGTGCACCTCATGGGCGAACCGCACCCCGCACTCGTCGAACACGTCAAGGATCGGGTTCCAGCGGTCGGCGAAGTCCTGGTAGCCGGCGTCGATGACGTCCTGCCCGACCGGCGGGAACATGGCCACGTACTGCCAGATCTTGGAGCCGGTGAAGCCGATGACGGTCTTCACCCCCATCTTCTGGGCCAACCGGGCGGCATCCTTCATGTCCTCGGCGGCACGCTGGCGCACGCCCTCGGGGTCGCCGTCGCCCCAGATGCGCTGGGGCAGGATCGCCTGGTGGCGGAAATCGATCGGGTCATCGCAGATCGCCTGACCCCCCAGGTGGTGGGAGATCGCCCAGCACTTCAGGCCGTGCTTCTTAAGGATGCCCAGACGCTCGGCGACGTAGTCCTCGTCGTCCCAGCGGGAGGCGTCCAGGTGCTCCCCGGAGATCGCTATCTCCAGGCCGTCGTACCCCCAGCCGGCCGCGAGCTCGGCGACCTCGTCGAGGGTGAGATCGGCCCATTGGCCGGTGAACAGGGTGTGCTGTGCCATAGCTGCTTCTCCTTCGGTAGAGGGCTCTGTCAGAGGGGGATGGTGGCGCCGTCGGCCGCATCGGAGGCGATCACCGCATCGAGCACGCGCTGCAGCGCGAGCCCGTCGGCGAAGTCGGGGGTGTAGGCGGCGGCCTCGCCGTCCCGGATCGCCAGCAGCAGGTCACGGGCCTGGTTCGTGAAGGCGTTCTCCCAGCCCAGCACGTGCCCCTGCGGCCACCAGGCCTCGAGGTAGGGGTGCTCCGGCTCGGTGACCAGGATGCGGGTGAAGCCCTGCTCGGCAATGGGGGCGGTGGAGTCCAGGAACCACAGCTCGTTGGGGTTCTCGAGCTCGAAGCGCAGAGCGCCCTGCGTGCCGAACAGCTCGATGCGCAGCTGGTTCTTCGCGCCGTTGGCGACCCGGGAGACCTCCACCGAGCCGAACGCGCCTCCGTCCAGCTCGAGGGTGGCCCAGGCGGCGTCATCGACGGTCACCTGCTCCATGCCGTCCTCGCCCTGCCGCTGCGGGATCATGGTCGCCAGCCGGCCGCGCACCGCGGTGGTGCGCTGCCCGGTCAGGTGCTGGATCTGGTCGATCGCGTGGGAGCCGATGTCCCCCAGCGCTCCCGAGCCGGCGGTCTCCTTGCGCAGGCGCCAGGTCATCGGGGCGTCCTCGTCGACCAGCCAGTCCTGGAGGTAGGAGGCGCGCACCTGGCGGATGCTGCCCAGGCGCCCGTCGGCCACCAGCTGCCTGGCCAGCGCCAGGGCGGGGACCCGACGGTAGGTGAAGCCCAGGGCCGCGACCTGACCGCGGGCCTTCGCGGCCTCGGCCGCCTCGACCATGGCCTCGGCCTCGGCAGTGTCGTTGGCCAGGGGCTTCTCGCACAGCACGTGCTTGCCGGCCTCGAGCGCCGCGATCGCGATCTCGGCGTGGAGGAAGCCGGGCGTGCAGATGTCCACGATGTCGATGTCGTCGCGGGCGACGACCTCGCGCCAATCGGTGGCGTGCTCCTCCCAGCCCAGCTGCTGGGCGGCCTCGGCCACGGCCTGCTCGTCACGGCCGACGATGACCCTGCGAGCCACCTCGGGCACATCGAAAGCAGCACCGACGGTGCGCCATGCCTGGGAGTGGGCCCGCCCCATGAAGGCGTAGCCGATCATGGCCACCCCCAGTGGGCGGTCGGTGGGGACGGTGGGACTGTTCACGGGGATTACTCCTCGGGGTCGGGTCGATCAGAGCGTCGCGGCGAGGGGGTCGAAGTCCTCCTCCAGCAGCGCCGGGGCGCTGACGGTGGAGGCCAGGTCCACGCCGGAGGTGGTGCCGGTGGCCTCGTCCAGGCTGATCATGATGTCCAGGACGTGGTCGGCCAGCTCCCCCGTGAGGCGGTGGGGGCGGCCTGCGCGAATGGCGCGGGCCATCTCCAGCACACCCAGGCCGCGCCCGGTCACCGCACCGGTGGCCTCGTGCTCGGTCCAGTCCTCGTCGCCGCGCTGGGCGATCAGGGTGGGGCCCTCGAACACGTTCGGATCCGGCAGGGCGATGGTGCCGGTGGAGCCGGTCAGCTCCAGTACCGGCGGCCGCCCGATCGGGTCGTCGAAGGAGAACTCGACCGAGCCGGTGGTGCCGCTCGCAAAGCGCAGCACGCCGTTGACGTGGGTGGGGACCTCCACCTCGAAGGACTCCCCGGCGCGGGGCCCGGAGCCGATGGTGCGGGTCTCACTGGCGCGGGAGCCGACGGCGCTGACGGAGGAGACGGGGCCGTAGGCCATCACCAGGGCGGTGAGGTAGTACGGGCCGATGTCGTAGAGCGGTCCGGCACCGGCCTGGAACAGGAAGTCGGGGTTGGGGTGCCAGGACTCCGGGCCGGGGGAGCGGAAGCGCGCTACCGCGGAGCGGGGCTCGCCGACCACGCCGGAGGCCAAGGTGCGCAGGGCGGTCTGCACGCCGGCACCGAGCACGGTGTCGGGGGCGCACCCCACCCGCAGGCCCGTCTCGGAGGCCTGGCGCAGCAGGGCGGCGGCGTCCTCACGGTTGGTGGTCAGCGGCTTCTCGCTCCACACGTGCTTGCCGGCCTCGAGGATGGAGCTGGAGACGGCGTGGTGGGCGGCCGGGATGGTCAGGTTGATGACGATCTCGACGTCCGGATCGTCCAGCACGGTCTCCACCCCGCCGTGGTGGGGGATGCCGTACTCCTCGGCGCGAGCAGCGGAGGCCTCAGCCCTCAGGTCGCCGATGGCGCGCACCTCGACGTCGGGGAAGGTGGCGAGCTGGGTGAGGTACTGGGCGGCGATCACGCCGGCACCGATGATGCCGACGCCGACGGGTCCGGTAGGGGTGGTCATCGGGCGCCCCCTCGCTGGAACTCGCCGAGCTGGGCATAGGAGCGGGCGATGGCCTCGAGCACGTCACCGCTGTAGTCGTCGAACTCGATCACGCCGGTCTGGATCCAGTCCGCGGCGGCGAGCACGGAGGGAACGTCCATGTCGCCCTGACCCAGGGGCTGCTGATCGGCGGTGGAGCCCTCGAAGGGCCCGTCCTTCAGGTGCAGCAGCTGGACGCGCTGTCCCAGCCGGCCCAACAGCTCGGCCGGGTCGGTGCCACCCACAGCGCACCAGAAGGTGTCCAGCTCAAGGACCACGCGGGGGTCGAGGTGGTCGGCGAGGACCTCCAGGCCGCAACGGCCCTCGAAGATCGGGCGGGCCTCGAAGTCGTGGTTGTGGTAGCCGACGTTCACGCCGTGCTCGGCGGCGATGCCGGCCAGTTCGTTGAGGCGGTCAGCGGTGGCCTTGATGTCGGGGACCTGGTTCCACTTCTCGCGGTCCACGTAGGGGTCGATCACGGTGCGCACGCCGAGGGAGGCGGCGGCCTCGAACACGCGTGCCGGGTCCTCACTGCTCACCAGGGAGGCATGGGTGGAAGGGGCGGTCAGGCCGTGCATCGGCAGCTGCTCGCGCAGCATCTCGACGTGGTCCATGAGAGCGAAGGGCTCCACCTGGGTGAAGCCGATCTCGGCCAGGCGGGCCAGGGCGGCGGTGGGGTCATCGGTCAGGCGCTGGCGGATGCTGTACAGCTGGACGGAGATGTCCACGGGGGTGACTCCTCGAAGCCGGGGGTGTCAACTGGATCACACAACCCTATGGCTCTGAACTGGGGTCCGGCAAAAGCCTTCAGGACTCGTCACATCCGGGCGGCCGCGCCCAGGGGAGCCGACCCCATGGACGGGCCTCGGCGAGGTCGATCACCTCACGGATCTGCGCGCCTGCCCGGATCTGCATACCTGCCAGTACGACCACTCGCCGGGGCGCGCACAGGACTGGGGATGGCGCACACTGAGGGGGTGGAACGAGACGTGAGCGCAGCCCTGACCTTCGACGTGATCGACGGGACGGAGGTGGCGCTGCTGTTCGCCGTCTCCGCTGCCCCCATCGAGCAGGAGACGCTCGAGGTGACCATCGGTGACCGGGACGTCCCGGTGGAGGAGACCCGGGACCGGTTCGGCAACCGCATGCACCTGCTGAAGGACCTGCCGGAGGGCACGGTGCGCCTGCGGTACAGGGCCACCGGAGTGGGCCAGGCGGAGCCGCCCACCGTGGAGCCCACCGATGCGGCCTCGCACCTGCGGCCCTCCCGCTACTGCGAGGTGGACGAGTTCACCAAGGTTGCCGCCGAGGTGGTGGGGGATCGCACCGGGATGGCCGCGGTCCACGCGGTGGTGGCCTGGGTGCACCAGCACCTGGACTACGTGCCCGGCTCCAGCACCGTCACCGACTCCGCGCGCAGCACCTACGTGGCGCGGCAGGGCGTGTGCCGGGACTACGCGCACCTGACCTCGACGCTGCTGCGGGCCGGTGGGATCCCCTCGCGCTGCGTGTCCGCCTACGCCCCGGGCCTGTCCCCGATGGACTTCCACCTGGCCGTGGAGGCGCTGGTGGACGAGCAGTGGGTGGTGGTCGATGCGACCCACCTGGCGCCGCGCGCCTCCATGGTGCGCATCGCCACCGGTCAGGATGCGGCCGACACGGCCTTCATGACCACGCTGGCGGGCAGGCTGAAGCTGACGGGGATCCGCGTCAACGCGGTCGCGAACCCTGGCCTGCCGGAGGAGAACTGGGAGCAGACCGTCCAGCTGCGCTGATCGGCCTGACCGGCACGGCCCCGGTCAGGCCGGGGTCGGGCCCTCGGGGGTGTCTTCGCCCGGCTCGTCATCGGGCCGGTCGTCGGCGTCGGTGGGCCGGCCGGGTTGCTCCGGCTGCTCGCGGTCCCGGTCGTCACCGGACTCGTCGAGCCCGGCCAGGTACTGCTCGAACTCGGCGGCCAGGTCCTCACCGGTGGGGACTTCCTCGCCGGCTCCGGCGGTGATGGCCCGATCGAACTGCTTCTCCAGGCTCGCCACCATCTCCTGCAGCTGCGGGGCGGCCTCCACCTGGGCGGCGATGGACTGCCGCACGGGCTCGGCCTGCGACTCCAGCGCTCCGTAGGGAACGGTGGGGCCGGCCTCCTCGCCCACCGCGCGCAGCAGCGCCATCGCGGCGTCGGGGTAGCCGATCTCGTGCAGGTACTGCGGGACGTGCGCCACCAGGCCCACCACCTCATGACCGGCATCGGCCAGGCGCATGGTGAGCAGGGCGGTGAACGGCGCGCGCAGGCGGAACGCGCCGGGCATGGTTCGGCGCACGCTGATGGAGTCGGGGCTGCCGGCGAAGCGGGTCACCGGCAGCTCGCGGGTGTGGGGGACCGGTGCCGGGAAGCTCTGCAGCAGCAGGGTGCGCTCGATGCCCAGCTGGTCCACGACGATCCGCAGGGCGGTGGCCACGCGCTCCCACTGGAAGGAGGGCTCGGGGCCGGTGAGCAGGAAGAACTGCTCGCCGTCGATGTCGGTGACCTCGTGCAGCAGGATCTCGGGGCGCTCGTAGTCCTCGAAGTGGTCCAGCTCCAGCGTGACCTCGGGGCGGCGGCCGGCGTAGTCGTACACCTGGTCCATGTCGAGCCTGCCCACCACGCGGCTGGGCAGGGAGTTGAGCAGGTGGTCGTCGACCACTGCCTGCGCGGTGCCGGCGTCGCTGAAGGCACCGAGGGTGACCATCAGGGTGCGGCCCTGCAGGCTGCGCGAGTCGATGTGTCGCTCGTAGCTGAACAGGCTCGTGGGATCCATCAGGGCCTCCTGTGATGCGTGCACCGGGCGGGCGCGGGGATGACCTCCGTTCCAACCAGCCGCGGTGGCAGATTATTCCGTGGCGGCGATAACCCCCGCGTCGGCGGGGGCGTCACTGCAGCAGAGCGAGGGAGTCCACCGCCAGGCGCGCGGCGAGCACGGCGATCACGATCAGGAACACCACGCGGACGAACCGTGATCCGAGCCTCAGCGCGAGGCGTGCCCCGAGGTAGCCGCCGGTGATGTTGGCCAGCGCCATCACCGCTCCCAGGATCCACCACACCTGGCCCTGCAGGCCGAACACCAGCAGGGCACCGATGTTGGTGGTGAGGTTGGCGAGCTTGGCGTGCACGCTGGCTTCGAGGAACCCGTAACCGAGCACCACCACCATCGCGATGATGAAGAAGCTGCCGGTGCCGGGCCCCAGGATCCCGTCGTAGAACCCCACGGGGCTGCCGATCGCACTGGCCCGCAGCACGTGGGAGCGCCCCCGATGGCGGGGCTCGTGGACGAGCCCCATGGCGGGTCGCAGCAGCGTGTAGGTGCCCACGCCGATGAGGGCCACCAGCACGATGGGGGACATCCAGGCGCGGGGGATCAGCGAGGCCAGGGCCGCACCTGCAGCGCTGCCGGCCAGCGCGCACAGGACCAGAGGGATCGCGGTCGCGGCCACGGGCATCACGCGCCGCACGTAGGTAGCCGCGGAGACCGCGGTACCGGCGGCGCTGGCCAGCTTGTTGGTGCCCAGCACTGTGGCGGTGGAGGTGTCCCCGGGCAGGCCGGTCAGCAGGGCGGGCAACTGGATGAGACCGCCGCCGCCGACGACGGCATCCACCCAGCCGGCGAGGAACGCGGCACCGATCAGCAGCACCAGGGTGAGGGCGGTGAGCTGGGTGAGCTGGTCGAGCAGGGGCACCCGTCAAGTGAACACCGCGGGCGACGGTGCCTGCCACACTGGTGCCATGACCTCGGTGATCTGGGACATGGGTGGAACGCTGGTGGACACCTATCCGGACGTGGACCGCGCCCTCGCGGCCGCAGTCCACGCTGAGGTGGACGACGACGCCCTGATGGAAGTGGCCCGGCTGACCAGGGTCTCCAGCTCCCGCGCGATCAGCACGCTGGCCGGTCGCTACGACGTGCCGGAAGAGACGCTGCGCTCCGCCTACAACGCACTGAAGGACCGGTGGGAGCGGCAGGCACCGCCGCTCATGGACGGCGTGCTGGAGGTCATGGATGCCGTGCGCGCGGCCGGCGGCGTGAACCTGGTGGCTACCCACCGCGACCGCGACAGCGCGACGGTGCTGGTGGAGTCCCTGGGCCTGGAGATCGACGACATGGTGTGCGCCCCGGACGGTTTCCCCCGCAAGCCCGATCCGGCGATGCACCGAGCCCTGCTGGAGCGCAACGACCTGACCGCACAGGACTGCCTCGCAGTGGGGGACCGGCCCGCCGATGTGGAAGCCGCCGAGGCAGCCGGCATCCGCGCCTATCTGCTCACCACCCCCGGCATCCCCCTGGGGGCGCCGGGGATGCGGAGGATCGAGTCGCTCAGCGAGCTGCCCGTGTGAGGGCTGGAGCCCATCGACACCGGCAGGAGCCCCTTCCGGACCACGGCGATCAGTGGCACCGTTCTGCTATGACGACAATCACAGGGCAGTCGCTGCTAGGGGAGTGATCACGCGCGACCTGCGCATGGCCCGCCGCATCAGCGAGCTCGCCGAGGAAGCGGGTGTGGAGGCGGATCCGTCGGCCCCGACGATGCGCGAGCCGGGCCTGGACACCGCGAACCGGGATGTGATCGCACCCTTCTGGGCGGCTCTGCTGACCGGCGTTGCGTGCAACGTCCACGGGGACGACGTCGTCGATCCCAGCAAGCGGGTTCCGGCGGAGCCTGAGGGCACACGACCCGCGGCACTCGGGACATCCTGTGGCCCGACGCGCCAGAAGATCGTCGACGCGCTGGCGGGCGCTGTGGGAGAGGAGCAGTCCTGGCCGCCCCCCGACGTACTTTACATAACGTACATTATCGGCGTAGTGTCCGAGGTGGCCTCAGGCGCAGCAGCCCGTGGAGCGGACGAACTCGGAAACCCGCCTTCTCATACATCGAGCGGGTGCCGTCCGCTGCATGGGCGGCACCCGCCGAAGATCCCGTTGTGGCGTTCGACCATGGCTGCGAACGCCTCCTGGGTCTCCTTGCTCAGTGGCCGGATCACCGGTTCGCACGTCGCCATTTCAGCGCCCATGACTGATCACCAGTTCGTTGTCCTTCGGGCCGGCACCCGCAGCCCGTTTCCCCGCAGGTCGATCGAAGCGGAGCCGGATAGGGCCATGAACCGCCCGGCCAGTTCGGCCGACGCCGTCAGTGACCACGTGTCGAACCAGGCTGTCAGGAAGCCATCGAGCACGCACCACCGCGGTGTGAGCTGGGGCATATGAGCATGGTAGCGCCGAGGGTTCCAGCAGAAGGGCGGGCTGCTACTCCCCCACGAAGATGCACAGCGGGTGTCCCTCGGGGTCCGCGAACACGTACAGCGGCTCCTCCGGGTCGTCCGTCCGGTCCAGGATGATGCGGGCCCCGAGCTGTAGGGCGCGCTCCTTCTGGCGTTCAAGCTCCTCGACATCCGGCACGGTGGTGTCCAGGTGCAGCTGCTGCGGGACCGTGTCTTCGGGCCAGGTGGAGCGCTCGAGGTGCTCCACCTTCTGGAAGGCGAGGGTCGCTCCCCCGCCGCTCAGCACCAGCCAGCCGTCGTCATCCGGGCTGCCGTCCGCGGGCGGTTCATCCCCCGGCCGGTACTGCATCCCGTACAGGAGGCGGTAGAACTCCGCCAGGCCCCGGGAATCGACGGCGTCGAGCACGGTCTGGCGGATGCGCGGGAACGGGCCCTGCGGTGTGGTCACCATCACGCCAGACTAGGCGGACCCGGTGCGTCCGGCAACCACGAAGCACGCGATGGAGATCAGCGAGCCCGCCACCATCGCGATCGCCATCGGCAGCGAGGAGTCCGTGCCGGCCAGTCCCACCAGGGGCGCGGCGAGGGAGGCGGAGAACGAGAAGCCCAGCCCCAGCATCGCCGAGCCGGTGCCGGCGAACTCCCGGGCCTGCTCCGAGGCCATTGCCGCGCCGTTGCCGAAGATCATCCCCTGCGGCGCCACCGTGAAGAAGAACGCCGGCAGCACGATCCACGCCGGGGTGTCGAAGAACAGGCTCCCGATCAGCAGCGCGAAGCTCGCCAGGCTCACCACCGCCAGCGCCACTCGCATCAGCCTGCGCGGGTGGATGGTGCGGGTGAGCCGGGCCGAGAGGAACGCGGCGGCCATCATGCCGGTGGAGTTGATCGCGAAACTCACCGAGTACTGGGTGGAGGAGTAGCCCAGCATCTCCTGGACCACGAAGCTGGAGGCGGAGACATACGCCATCAGCGCGAAGGCCGAGAACGCGTTGACCAGCATGTAGGCGACGAACAGGGGCCTTCTCAGCAGGGTGCGCGCGTTGCGCAGGAAGGTCCGGAACCCGCCCGCGTGGCGGCGCGACGGCGGCAGCGACTCCGGGATCAGGAAGAGGGTGCCGATCAGCGAGATCAGCGACATCGCGGCGATCACCACGAAGATCTCCCGCCACTGCCCGACGATGAGGATCAGCCCGCCCAGCAGCGGGGCGACGATCGGGGCGATGCCACCGATGCCCTGCATGATGTTCATGATGCGGAACAGTTCGGGTCCGTCGGTCATGTCGATCAGTACGGCACGCCCCAGCACCATCCCGAAGCCGCCGCCGATGCCCTGCAGCACCCGCACGATCAGCAGCACTTCCACACTCGGAGCGAGGGCGCAGCCGATCGACGCGAGCAGGCACAGCACGATCCCGATCAGCAGCGGGGCGCGCCGGCCGATGCGGTCCGAGAGCGGCCCGGCCACCACCTGGCCGCTCGCGGTGCCCACGAAGAACGCCGTCAGTGTGAACTGCAGGCTGGCGGCGCTGGTGGCCAGGTCCGAGGCCACCTGCGGGAAGGCCGGGATGTACATGTCAGTGGCCAGCGGCCCGATGGCGCTGAGGGTGGTGAGCACGACGATCACCATCACCGTGACCTTCGCGCGGGTGCGCGTCAGCTCCTGCTCGTCGGGCAGATGGGCGATGTCGCGATCGGCCTGGTCCTCCAGCACCGGGATGGCACCGGTGATGGTGGGCAACGACCCGGTGGTGCTGGGCACGGGGCCGGTGGTGGGTGCCGGTTCGTCGACCGCGGGGGCCTGCGCGGGCTGGTCGTGATGGTGATCGCGGGCGGGGGAAGCCACGGGCGTCCTTTCGAGGGGGAAACGGGCGAGCCGAGCAGGATCGCAAGGATCCCGCCCGGCTCGACCGCACCATCCTAGGGACAGGCGGGAACCACCAGAAGCGCTCAGGCAGTGGGCTGCGCTACTCCTTCGTGCACCTCGGCTGCGCGACGGCGACGTTCGAACAGCCACACCAGGGCCACAGCCACCAGGTCCATCCCGATGTACACGAGCATGAAGGGGCCGCCCATGCCCACGGAGCGGTCGATCGCGATGTGCCCGTCGTCGGACCCGAGGGCCGACAGCACCATCATCACGACGTTGTTGACAACGTGGAAGGCGATCGGCGCCTCCAGCCCGCGGCTGATGATCGCCATCAGGCCCGTGCACACCCCGAACAGAACGTAGTAGGAGAGCAGCCACGGGTCGATCGAGGCGTGCATGATGCCGAAGACGAGGCTCGAGCCGATCAGAGCCACCACCACGGCGGCCTTCGCCGGCCGGATCCAGGAGCCGATCGCGGGCATGATCGCGCCGCGGAACATGACCTCCTCGGCGGCGGCCTGCAGCGGGGTGGTCAGCAGGGTGATCGCGATCAGCAGGATCACCCCGGCGCTCAGGCCGATGCTCTGCACCATGCTGGGGTCCACGGCGACCATGATCCCGTTGACCACCAGCAACAGCACCAGGAACACACCGGTGTACAGACCCAGTCGGCCCCAGGAGGCGCGCCGGCCGATGCGGAACTGCTCGCGCACGGGCACCTTGCCGATCCAGCGCATCAGCAGCATCGCGACCGGCGCCATCACGGCGATGCTCAGGTTCGCGGCCAGCATCATCCACGGCGACAGAGGCGCGCTGCCATCCACCGGGGGCTGCACACCGGTCACCACCATCTCGATGAGCATCACGATGGTGCCGACGATGATCTGCAGCACGAGCATCAGCACCAGCAGCACGGGGATGATCACCAGGGGCTTCCACCAGCTCATCCGCACATGCGCACCGAAGGGGCGAGCGTGGTCCACCGCAGGCGGTCGCGGGGAGGACGCCTGCGGCGGCATCGATGATCCGTAGGTCCCGTGCCACGTGGCAGGACCCTGCGGGGCGGGGAGGCCGTGCGGGGCCGATGGTCCTGGTGCCGGGGGGCGAGGAGTCTGCGTCATGGATCCATGATCGGGGATCGGTGCGACCGTTCGGTGCCGCCGTGCGTCCATGGTCGACCCCACCTGGGGCGCTCGCCCTCCGGTGGTGATCAGACCTTGGTCGGGTCCGCGGTGGCGCGATCCGCGAGGCGGGACAGTCGCGCCTGGTAGGTGGGGTCGGTGCGCTTGAGCCAGCGGATCACGGCGGCGGTGACGGGGATGGCGGCGTACTGCACGAGCACCTTGTACAGGAATCCCAGCAGGGTGTACTGGGCCCATTGCTCCACGGTGGTGATGCCGATGGCGGCCGCGGCGATGGTGCAGAAGATGACGGTGTCCACCAGCTCGCCCAGGCCGCTGGCGGTGAACAGGCGGCCGATCAGCCCGCGCTCCCCCGAGCGCTGCTTCATCCGGCCCACCAGGAAGGAGTTCAGGGACTGACCGGCGGCGAACCCGGCCAGTCCCGCCACCACCACGATCCACACCGGGCCCAGGGCCAGTTCGAGGGCGTCCTGCTTGGCCAGGCCGTAGTCGTCGGGGAACGGGGGCAGGGCGATGATCACCTGGTAGCTGAGGGTGGCGATGACGCTCACGGTGAAGGAGGTGATGATCGCGCGGCGGGCGGCGCGGGGGCCGTACAGCTCGGTGATCACGTCGCCGAGGATGTATGCGAGGGGGAAGAGGAAGAAGCCGCCGTCGGTGATGATCTCGAAGCCCGTACCGGGAACGGTGCCGAAGGTGACGCCCTTGGCGGCGCCGATGCCGGAGAGGATCACCACGGTGACCATGGCGGCAAGGAGGATGTCGAAGTGAGAGGAACCCCGGTCGGCGTAGACGGCGCCGACCGGGCTTCCAGGGTACTGACTGGTGGGGGTGCTGTTCGGTGAGGTCACCGGAGCAGGGTACACAGCCCTGCCCCGGCGGAGTTGACCTCAGATGCCGTGGGCGTCGTAGTCGACGTCGCAGACGAAGCTCTCGAACTGGGCCTGGGTGCCGTGCCAGAGGTTGGAGTCACCGGCGAAGGGACCGGAGTCGGAGTACTGCCACAGCTCCCAGCCCCACCAGCGGCCGGGCAGCAGCACGGGCGGCTCGGCGCGGTAGGCGGCCAGGAACAGGGGCGTGTTGGTGGGTGTCCAGTCCCCCACCACGTCCATCCACCAGTAGTAGTTGGTGTAGACCACGGGCCGGCGGCCCACCGAGTCCCGGTAGCGCACCAGGAAGGCGGAGATCCACTCGCGCATCTCCTGCTGGCCCAGTCCGTAGTCGCGCGGCAGGCCGCGGTAGCCCTCCAGGTCGACCATGCCGGGCAGGGTGCGTCCGTCCTCGCTCCACCCGCCCCCGTTGTTCAGGAAGAAGTCCACCTGCTCCTCGGGGCCGCCGGAGTCCGGCCGGGCGAAGTGATAGCCGCCGCGCATCAGACCGGCGTCGCCGGCCCCGGTGTACTGGTGGTCGAAGTCGGGGCTGCGGTAGCTGCGGCCCTCCGTGGCCTTGACGTACGCGAAGCGGGAGCCCAGTTCGCGCTGGGCAGCCCAGTCCACGCGGCCCTGCCAGGCGGAGACGTCCTGCCCGTGGATGCCGGTGGCCGCTGCAGGAGCGGCAGGTTCGGCCGCGGCGGGGGCGGCGTGAGCGGCCGCCCCGAGCGCGCCGGAGGCGCCGACACCGAGGGTGGCCATGCCGAGGGCCCCTCCGCGCAGCAGGCTGCGACGGGAGGATCCGGCGGGCGGGAGCGGGGGCTGGGACGGGGTGCGGGCAGGCGCGAGATGGCGCGGTCGATAGGCCGCCATGGGGTTCTCCTGGGGAAGCGGAGGACGGGGGAAGGGGGATGCGAGGTTCGCCACATCCGTGCCTCACCGTAGGAGCTGGGATCGCGCGATCGTGGGAGATCCGCCGTCAGGGCGTGTCGGTCTGCTCCTGGCGCACCACGAATGCCCGCAGGGTGCCCAGGATGGTGGTGGCCGCCAGCTCGGTGACGTCCCGGCCGTCCATCTGCTCACGGAGCATCAGGTCCACGAAGATCCCCACCAGCAGCTGGGCCAGATCCTCCGGCGCCAGCAGCGGCCGCTCGCCCGTCATGGTCATGCCCCGCATCAGCAGGTCGCCGATCTCGTCCCGCAGGCGCTCGCGCTGGACGGCGAGGCGGCCCCGCAGCTCCTCGTCGCGCAGGGAGCGGGAGATCGCATCGGAGTACAGCAGGTACCACTGGCGGCCGAAGGGGCGGATCGCCTCGAACACGGCCACCATCACCCGGTCGTCGCCCGCCTCGGCGTGCAGGCTCATGGCTTCCTCGACCGCGGTGCGCATGATGCCCAGCAGTTCTTCGGTGACCGAGGCGAACAGCTCGCTGAACACCTCCTCCTTGGTGGAGAAGTTCGAGTAGAACGCGCCCCGGGTGAATCCGGCGGCGGTGACCAGGTCGTCCACGGTGGCGCCGTCGATCCCCTTCTCCACGAAGACGTCCAGGGACGCCCGCACGAGTCGCGTACGGGTGTTCTCCTTGCGTCGCGTGGCAGCGGATTCGGGGAGAGGTTCGAACAGATCGGTCATGGGTCCTCATCGGCGCGCAGGGGCCTGGGTGCTGATGGTCTCTCTTCTGGAGGCGGCCCTTGGCAAGCACTCAGCTTCACGAAAGCACCCCACTGATACATTAGTGTATCGAGTGCACCGCTGTTTCCAGTTCGAGATCGTCTCGAGTGCGGGACCAGGCCCGATCCCGTCGCGGTGCACGTCTCCCCCGTCGTCCGCCTCGTCCCGCCTGGAGGCCGTGTGTCCTCATCCCTGTACCGCCTCGGCCGCGCCATGGCAGCGGCCGGGTGGAAGATCGTCGCCCTGTGGACGGCTCTGCTGATCGCGGTCGCCGCCCTCGCCTTCGGGCTGAACGGCTCCTTCTCCACCGAGTTCGAGATCCCCGGCACGGAGGGGCAGGCCGGCATCGACAACCTCGCCACCCGCTTCCCCGAGATGGGTGGCACCTCCGGCCAGGTGGTCTTCCGCACCACCGACGGCACCACGGTGGACGAACTGCAGGGGCCGATCGAGGAGACGATGACGGCGATCGGCGAGGTGGAGGGCGTGGAGGTGGCCCCCTCCCCCTTCGACGAGCTCTCCCCCGGCACCCGCAACCAGGACGACACCGCCCTGATCGCCCAGTTCCAGATGGACGGGCAGATCGGTGAGTTCCCCGCATCCGCGCCGAGTGAGGTGCTGGAGATCGTGGAGTCGGCGAACACCGCACAGCTCGAGGCCCACCTGGGCGGTCAGGTGCTCTCCAGCGCCGAGATCCCCTTCAGCATCGGTGAGGTCCTGGGCATCGTCGCCGCCCTCATCATCCTGGCGATCATCTTCCGCTCGTTCCTGCCCGCGATCATCCCGATCGTCACCGCCGTGGTCGGGGTGGGCATCTCCATGCTTGCCCTGGTCGCGCTCTCGGCCGGTGTTGACATCCCCTCGGTCACCACCGCCCTGGGGGCGATGCTGGGCCTCGCAGTGGGCATCGACTACGCGCTGTTCATCCTGCACCGACACCGCGGCAACCTCGAGCGCGGCGACGACGTCTCCGAGTCCATCGGCACGTCCCTGGCCACCTCCGGCAGCGCCGTCATTTTCGCCGGCATCGCCGTGATCATCGCGCTGGTGGGCCTGTTCGTCACCCGCATCCCCTTCGTCACCATCATGGGCATCGCCGCCGCCGCCACCGTCGCGCTGTCGGTGCTGGTCGCGGTGACGATGCTGCCGGCGATCATGGGCATCCTCGGGGAGCGACTGCGGCCGCGGAAGGTGCGACGCCTGATGGCCGACAACGGCGGCACGCTCCCGCAGGAGGATCCCTCCACCGGCACCCGCAGGAAGCCGTTCGGCACCACCTGGGTGCGCCTGGTCACCAAGGTCCCCGCGCTGACGATCCTGCTGGTGGTGATCGGTGTGGGAGCGCTGGCCGTCCCGCTGAAGGATCTCGAGCTGGCCCTGCCCGACCAGGGCACCGAACAGCCAGGCACCCCCGCCCGCGAGACCTACGACCTGATCGCCGAGGAGTTCGGCCCCGGTTACAACGGACCCCTGCTGGTCACCGCCGACATCATCAACACCACCGATCCTCTGGGCGTGGTCGAGGCCCTCGAGACGAAGATCGCCTCGCACCCCGACGTGCGCGAGATCCAGATCGCCACTCCCAACCGGGGAGCGGACCTCGCGGTGATCGCCGTGGTCCCCGAGGGCGGCCCCACCGAGCAGTCCACCAAGGACCTGGTCCAGGACTTGCGCGAGGCCGGACCCTCCTGGGAGGAGGAGTTCAGCATCTCCGAGGTCACGGTGACCGGTGCGACCGCCGTCGGCATCGACGTGACCGACATGCTCTCGAAGGCGCTGCTGCCGTTCGCGATCTTCGTCGTCGGCCTCTCGCTGATCCTGCTGATGGTGGTGTTCCGATCGGTCTGGGTCCCCATCAAGGCGTCGCTGGGATACCTGCTCTCCGTGGGCGCCGCCTTCGGCGTGACCGCGATGGTCTTCGAGTACGGCTGGTTCAACGGCCCGCTGTTCGTCAGCGTCAACGGCCCCGTGGTGGCGTTCATGCCGATCTTCGTGATGGGTGTGCTGTTCGGCCTGGCCATGGACTACGAGGTGTTCCTGGTCTCCCGCATGCGCGAGGAGTTCGTGCGCACCGGCGATGCGAGGGGTGCCATCGAGAGGGGCTTCACCGGCAGCGCCCCCGTGGTCACAGCCGCTGCCCTGATCATGGTGGTGGTCTTCACCGGCTTCATCACCTCCGGCTGGTTCATGCTGCAGCCCATCGCGGTGGGCCTGGCCGTGGGAGTGCTGGTGGATGCCTTCGTGGTGCGCATGACCCTGGTGCCCGCCGTGCTCGCCCTGCTGGGTCCTCGTGCTTGGTCACTGCCGGGATGGCTGGATCGCCTGCTGCCCACCGTCGACGTCGAGGGCGAGGGCCTCGAGCACGTCCTCGAGCATCGCGACTGGACCGAGCACAACGGGAGGGCCTCCCTGCGCCTGGACGGCGCGGTGGTGCCCACACCGGACGGCGGTGAGCCGCTGGGCCCGCTGAGCGGATCCATCGCCCCGGGCACCCTGCTGGTGGTGCGCAGCACCGACGACGCGGCCCGCGCCGCGCTGCTGTCGCTGATCGGCGGGCGCATCAAGCCCACCGAGGGTGTGGTCGCCCTGAATGACCGGCTTCTCCCCCAGGACACCGGCGTGATCCAGGCCCGCACCCACTGGATCCCCACCGGGGCCGACGTCTCCTCCCGCCTGGAGGACGTCACCGGCCGCGACCTTGCCCGCCGCATGGTCGTCATCGAGCAGATCGAGGACCTCGACCACGCCGCCACCGTCAGCGGTGACCGCACCGTCGCGCAGCTCGATGCGCTGCTGGAACGGGGCGTGACCGTAGTGGTGGGATCCCGCAGCGAGCGGGCCCTGGACGCCGAGCGCCATCTGCGCGCCTCCCTGCAGGACCCCACCCGTCTAACCGCACTTGCCCTGCACCGCTCCCCCGCCCCTGAAGGAGCCCTGGTATGAACCGCCTTCGCCATCCCCGCACTCTGATCGTCGTGCTTCTGCTGCCCCTGCTGGTGGCGGCCGTCGGCATGTGGGCGCTCAGCGGTCGCGTGGACCGCATCGACGAGGTGCCCGCCGCCGTGGTGAACCTCGATGAGGGCACCACCATGGAGGTCGACGGCGAGGAGCAGCTGGTGCCGTTCGGCCGCCTGCTGGCCGGAGCCCTCACCCAGCCCGACACCGTCACCGGGCAGGACGCTCCGGAGATGACCGGCTTCGACTGGCGCCTCACCGATGCCTCCGATGCCCGCCAGGGCCTGCGCGACGGCACCTACGCCGCGGTGGTGACGATCCCCGAGGACTTCTCGGCCAAGGTGGGCACCCTGGGCACGCCCGAGGCTGTCCAGGCCCAGCTCCACGTCACCACCAACGACGCCAGCGGCCAGCTCAATGCTCTGGTGGGCACCGCCGTCGCGCAGGCCTCCGCCTCGACCATGGGCGGGGAGATGGCCCGCCAGTACCTCGACGGTATCTACCTGGGCTTCAACGACCTGCACGCCGGGTTCGACGAAGCCGCCGACGGTGCGGAGGAGCTCGCGGACGGCACCGCCGATCTCGACGACGGCCTGCAGCAGACCGCCGATGGCACCAGGGAGCTGGCCGGCGGCGCCGGTGAGGCGGCCGACGGCAGCCGGGACCTGGCCGACGGTGCCTGGGGGCTCGCCGACGGCACCCGCGGCACCGCCGATGGCACGCGCAGCCTGGCCGACGGCTTGGGCGAGCTGGCGGACGGCACCGACGGCCTCGCCGGCGGCAGTCGCGACCTCGCCGACGGACTGGACCAGGTGGCCGATGGCACCTCGGATGCCGCGACCGGCGCCGACGACCTCGCCGGGGGCCTGGACCAGCTCGCCACCGGAGCGGACGACGCCGCCGGTGGCAGCAGCGACCTGGCCTCGGGCCTGGACGAGCTGGCCACCGGCACCGAGCAGCTGGCCGATGGGGCCGAAGCCCTGGAGGGCGGCCTCACCGGTAACGCGGACCAGCCGGGCCTGCTGGACGGCATCGATGCCCTGCGCAGCGGTGTGGAAGGGGACGGCACCGCGGAGAACCCGGGCCTGGTGGCCGGCGCCGATCAGCTGGCCACCGGGCTGGAGCAGTACGCCGAGGGCGTGCAGAGCGCCTACGACGGCCTGAGCGTCGGCCTGAACGGTGATGGCAGCGAGGAGAACCCCGGCCTGGTGGCCGGCAGCCGCGGCGTCGCCGACGGCGCCGCCCTGGTGGCCGACGGCGCCGAGGAGCTGCGCGACGGCATCGCCGGTGACGGCACGGCCCTGAACCCGGGCATGCTGGGCCTGGCCACGTCCCTGCGCGACCAGGCCTGCGCCGCCGCGCAGGAGGACCGGGCCGATGTGCAGGCGCAGACGCTGTGCGAGCAGGCCGAGGGCAATCTCGCCTACGTCCAGGGGATCGACGACGGTCTCAACGGAGACGGCTCCGAGCAGAACCCCGGCCTGGTGGCCGGCGCCCGTGGCGTCGCGGACGGCGCGGGCGGCGTCGCCGATGGCATCGAGCAGCTGGCCGGTGGCGTCGATGCCGCCTTCAGCGGCGATGGGACCGCCGAGAACCCCGGCCTGATCACTCCGGCCCGGCAGCTCGCCGAGGGTGCTCGGGCCAGTGCTGACGCCGCTCCCCTGCTGGTGGACGGCGTGGGCGAGTTCGCCGATGGGCTGCACACCTACGCCGATGGTGTCAGCGACTTCTCCGACGGCGCCCGCGACCTCGCCTACGGTGCCCGTGCCAGCGCCGACGGTGCAGGCGAGCTCTCTGCCGGCCTGCGTCAGCTCTCCGACGGCACCCGCGCCAGCGCCGGCGGTGCAGGCGAGCTCTCCACCGGCCTGCATCAGCTCTCCGACGGCACCCGCGCCAGCGCCGACGGCGCAGGCGAGCTCGCCGACGGGGCCGGTCAGCTCGCCGACGGCACCCGCGCCAGTGCCGATGGCGCCGGGGCGCTCGCCGATGGCAGTGAGCAGCTGGCCGACGGCACCCGCGAGTTCGCCCAGGGCAGCGATGAGCTCGCCAACGGCGTGGGGCAGCTTGCCTACGGCACCGACGAGCTGGCCGATGGCACCGGGCAGCTGGCCGATGGCTCGGGCCAGTTGGCCGACGGCACCGATGAGCTCGCCACTGGACTGCGGGAGGGCGCCGACGAGGTGCCCACCTACACCGAGTCCGAGCGGCAGCGGATGGCCGAGATGGGCGCTGAGCCGATCACTTCGGTCAGCGAGCGGCACAACGAGGCCGCCGGTGCCTCCACGGCCACCTTCCCGTTCGTGGTGGCGCTGGCCCTGTGGCTGGGTGCGTTCGCCTCCTTCCTGCTGCTGCCGGCGCTGTCCGGCCGGCTGCTGGACCGTGCCCTGCCGATGTGGCAGGTGGCGCTGCGCTCCCTGGCCCCGGCCGCCGTGATCGCCGTGGTGCAGGCCGTGGCGGTGCTGGCCGTGATCACGGCGACCGGCGTGAATCCGGTGTCGCCCCTGGGCGTGGGTGTGGTGGCACTGGCCGGGGCGGTCATGTTCGCGGCGCTGCATCAGGCGCTGCTGACGGTGCTGGGCAACCGCATCGGCCGGATCGTCTCAGTGCTGCTGCTGGTGCTGCAGGCCGTGGCGCTGGTGGGGATCGTCCCGGTGCAGACCGCTCCCCCGCTGCTGCAGTCGGTCAGCTCGCTGATGCCGCTGACGATCGTCTCCCAGGGCCTGGTGCATGCGGCGCTGGGCGGCGCGGTGACCTCGCTGTGGAGTGTGCTGGGATCGATCCTGGTGTGGGCGCTGGTGGCACTGGTGGTGACCCTGGTGGCCGCCCGCGGTGCCCGCAGCTCGCGGCGCTTCGACCGGGCACCTGCCGCGACCGGCATGGTCCCCGCCGCGGCCTGAGCCGGCCTTCTCTCCGAGCGGTCCTGCCGCCGGCCCTCACCGGAAGTCCCGGGAGGTGCCGGCGGCGGTCAGCTCGAGATGCTCGACGTCGTCGGCCACCAGGTTGACGGCACCGGTGCGGTTCTCCACGATCCCGCGCAGCACGACCGCCCGGGAGGTGCGCAGCAGCACCCGGTGGCGGGACCAGAAGCCCGCCGAGCACACCACGTTCAGGATCCCGGTCTCGTCCTCGAGGCTGAGGAAGGTGATGCCGCTGGCGGTCTGGGGTCGCTGACGGTGGGTGATCACGCCTCCCACCCGCACCCGGCTGCCGTCCTCCACGTCCCGGCACTCACCGATCGCCCGCACCCCCTCGGCACCCAGATGCTCGCGGACCAGCACCATCGGGTGGTCATCGAGGGTGATGCCGGTGGCCCAGGCGTCGGCCGAAGCGAGCTCGGCATCGCTCATGCCCGGCAGCATCGGGGCACGGGCGCCCACAGCGAGGCCCGGCAAGGTGTGCGGGGACTCCTGGGCGGCGGCACCGGCGGCCCACAGCGCCTGCCGGCGTGAGCCGGCCAGGGTGTCCAGCGCCCCCGCGGTGGCCAGCGCCTCCAGCTGTCTCGCACTCAGCCCCACTCGTCGGGCCAGCTCCGGGACGGAGGCGAAGGGGCCGCCGCGCTCGCGTTCGACGACGATCCGCTCCGCGGTGTCGGTGGTGATCGAGCGCACCTGGTCCAGCCCCAGGCGGATCGCCGGTCCGCGTCGTGCCGCCTGGTCCTGCACCTGCGGGCCGGGGTCATCGGTGGGCACCGTGTAGCCGTGGTGCTCGTCGTCGGTCTCCAGGTCGGTGCGGGCCCTGCTGCGCAGCACGTCGGGCCCCCGCGTGAGCACGCCGTGCCGGCGGGCATCCGCGACCAGCGACTGCGGGGAGTAGAAGCCCATCGGCTGGGCGCGCAGCAGGGCGGCGGTGAACGCCGCCGGGTAGTGGCACTTCAGGTAGGAGCTCGCGTACACCAGGTACGCGAAGGAATAGGCGTGCGACTCGGGGAAGCCGTAGTTGGCGAAGGCCAGCAGCTTGCGGTGCACCGCCTCGGCGTCCTCGCCGGTGATGCCGTGGCGGGCCATCCCGGTGAACAGGGCGTCGGACAGCTCCAGCATCTTCTGCGTGGAGCGCTTGGAGCCCATGGCACGGCGCAGCTGGTCGGCCTGGGCGGGGGTGAAGTCAGCGACGTCCACCACCATCTGCATCAGCTGCTCCTGGAACAGAGGCACACCCAGGGTGCGGCCCAGGGACTTCTCCAGCAGCGGGTGGATGAAGGTGACCGGTTCCTCCCCGTTGCGGCGGCGGATGTAGGGGTGCACGGAGCCGCCCTGAATGGGGCCGGGCCGGATCAGCGCCACCTCGACCACCAGGTCGTAGAACTCGCGGGGCCTCAGCCGCGGCAGGGTGGAGATCTGGGCGCGCGACTCCACCTGGAACACGCCCACGCTGTCCCCGGCGCACAGCATGTCGTACACCGCTGGGTCCTCCTGCGGCAGGGTGCGCAGCTCGAAGGACTGCCCGTGGTGCTCGGCGATCAGCACCAGCGCGTGGTCCAGCGCGGTGAGCATCCCCAGCCCCAGCAGGTCGAACTTCACCAGGCCCGCATCCGCGCAGTCGTCCTTGTCCCACTGCAGCACGCTGCGGTCGGCCATCGCCGCCCACTGCACGGGGCACACCTCGATCACGGGCCGGTCGCACAGCACCATCCCCCCGGAGTGGATGCCCAGGTGGCGGGGGGCGTCCCGCAGCTGCTGGGCGAGCTGCACCACGTCCTCGGGGATCCCCGCCTGGGCGAGGGAGGAGAAGGAGCGCTCGATGCGCTTGGAGAAGGCGTCCTGCGCACCGGGGTCGTAGCCGAGCGCCCGGGCGGCGTCGCGCACCGCGAGCTTGGCGCGGTAGGTGATGACGTTGGCGACCTGAGCGGCGTTCTCCCGGCCGTAGCGCTGGTAGACGTACTGGATGACCTCCTCGCGGCGGTCGGCGGCGATGTCGATGTCGATGTCCGGCGGGCCGTCCCGCTCCGGGGCCAGGAACCGTTCGAACAGCAGCTGGTGGCCGACGGGCTCGACGGCGGTGATCCCCAGCGCGTAGCAGACCGCGGAGTTCGCGGCCGAGCCGCGCCCCTGGCACAGGATCCCCTCGCGACGGCAGAACGCCACGATGTCGTGGACGATCAGGAAGTAGCCGGGGAAGTGCAGCTCGGTGATGACCCTCAGCTCGTGGTCGATCTGCGCCCATGCCCCGGGGACCCGCTCGGGGCGTCCGGCACCCGGCCGTGGCCCGTACCGCTCCCGCCCCTCGATCTCCACCAGCTCCACCAGCCAGCTGGCCTCGTCGTGACCGGCGGGCACCGGGGAGGGAGGCAGGTCCGGGGCCAGCAGGCGCAGGTCCAGGGCGCAGTCCCGACCCAGGCGGGCTGCGGTCTGCACGGCCTGCGGGTAGCGCGGCAGCAGCTGCGCGAGCTCCTGGCCGCTGCGCAGGTGGGCGAGACGGTCCGAGAGGTACGGATCGGCCTGGGCCAGCGGCACCCCGGCGCGCAGGGCGGCATGGGTGTCGGCCAGGCGCTTGGCGGAGGGCTCGGCGTAGTGGGCGTTGGTGGAGGCGACCAGGGGCAGGGTGACCTGGTCCAGGCCGTGGCTCTCGCGCACCAGGCGGGCGCCCTGTGCGAGGGCGTCGTGCAGCTCGTCGGCCGCTCCTCCCCCGCCGGCCACCAGCTCCACGGCGACGTTGCCGGGACCGAACAGGTCGATGAGGCGGGCGATGGCGTCGGCCGCGGCGTGGGCGGCCCCGTCGAGATCGCCGCGCGCCAGGTGCGCGGTGGCGGCCCGGGTCACCGATCCCTTGCGGCAGCCGGTGAGGATCTGCCAGTGGCCCTGGTGGGAGATGCGGGACAGCTCGGCCAGGCGGTAGCGGGGAACGCCCTTCTGGCCGCTGTCGAGGTGGGCGCCGGCGATCGCGGCGGACAGCTCCCGGTAGCCGGTCTCGTCGCGCACCAGCACCAGCAGGTGCTCGCCGTCCGGATCGGGCACCCCGGTGCGCGGCGGGGAGATCACGGGAGTGGTGCCGGCCTGCGCATGGCCGGGTTCCAGTCCCAGGGTCAGCTCGGCACCGAACACGGTGGAAAGGCCCTTCTCACGGGCTGCACGCGCGAAGCGCACCGCCCCGGGCAGCCCGTCGTGGTCCACCAGCGCCAGGGCGCTCAGTCCCAGGGAGGCGGCCTGCTCGACCATCTCCTCGGGGCTGGAGGCACCGTCGAGGAAGCTGAAGTGGGAGTGGGCGTGCAGCTCGGCGTAGTCCACGCGGTGCGTGGAGCGGGCCTGCGGGGGCGGCTCGGGCCTGCGCCTGCCGGTGTGCTCCACGGTGATCGGCGGGGAGACCAGGTGGGCGGGGCGGTCCGAGAGGATCGCCTCGAGGTCCTTCCACGCGGGTGGGCCCAGGAACCAGCGGGCCATCAGATGCCTCGTGCCACGGTGCTCGGACGGACCCACTTGCTGTGGATCGCCTCAGTCATAGACGCCCTCCAGGAACCATTCACCGGTGCGGGACAGGGCCAGCACCGCGGCCTCCTCCCCCGCGGCGGCGAGCACCAGCTGCAGGCGCGCCGCACGGTTGCCGCCCGTGGTCCACCAGCGCTCGTCGATCACCGTGGGGGAACCGTGCGTGAGCACGGGGTGGGTGCTGCCCGCCCGCAGCCCGATCCGCTGCAGGGCGGGAGTGCCGGGAGCGGTGACCAGCAGGCGGGCCGGGGGCGCACTGAGCAGCCCACGGGCGGTGACCACCACGGGATCGCCGTGCGCATCCTGCAGCTGTACCGGGGGCGGGGTGCGGAACACCGTGGCCGGCACGGGCCGCGGCAGGGACCCCGGCCAGGGGCCCACCCGGCGGGGAGGCTTCTCGGTGCGCCACGGCACCAGCTGCACCTCCTCGGCCAGCAGGCGCCCCCCCACCAGCACCGGCACCTGCACGGCGTCCTCCCCGGCCAGGCCCTGGGCACGGGCGAAGGCACGGGAGGCCCGCTGCGCGGCCTCACCGGCACTGCCCCACAGGGCGGGAGCGTTCCGGGAGGCCGGCTCCAGCTGCAGGGGGTGCAGGCCGATCCGTACGATCGCCCCGGTGGCGGGACCGCCCAGGCGGGAGCGGGTGATCCAGCCGTCGCACTGCCAGCGGATGCGGTCCACGACGTCGGCCACGGTGAGCGCACCGTCGTGCCGCCAGGTGCGCTCCATCTCCTCGCCGCTCTCGGTGCGCGCCACGATCCGCAGCCGGGTGCACACCAGGCCCCGCTCCACCAGCATCGAGTGCAGCTGCTCGGCCAGCGGACGAGCCACGAAGGCGGCCTGATCGGTGCGCACCAGGGGCGGGTCAAGAGCGGTCTCGGCCAGGATCGGCTGGGCGGGGTGGTGCGCGGCGGGCGGCGCGGGCTCCCGGCCTGCGGACAGCAGGTGCAGGGTGGCCACGTCGGGGCCGAAGCGATCGGCCACCGAGGCTGCGGGCAGGGCGGCCAGGTCCCCCAGGGTGGCGATGCCCAGGCGCTGCAGCAGGTCGACGGTCTCGGGCAGGTCCAGTCGGCGCTCGGTCCGGTCGGCCCGGGTGGCGGTGGGCTGGCCGCGGTGCCCCCAGCCGGGGCCGACGGGGGCGTCGCGGAGGGCTCCGATCGGGTGCGGGGCGAGGTAGTCCCCGGAGCGGCCGGGGTGGACGATCCTGCCGGTGCGGGCGGCGAGCAGGGCCGCGAAGGGACCGTCGGCGATGCCCACGGAGCAGTCCCAGCCGGTGAGGTCGGCGACGGCGTCGATGATGCGCTCGGCGAGCACCGGCTCGCCGCCGTGGTGGCGAGCGGGGCCGCGGGCGGCCATCAGCAGGGTGCCGGGGCGCAGCACGTCCACTCCGGCGGCGACGGTGTCCACCGCGGCGGCCACCAGTTCGAACAGTGCAGATTCGCTCTCGCGGTCGCCCTCCAGCACCAGGGCGTCCGGACAGGCGGCGCGGGCGGCACGACGCCGCATGCCGGGCAGCGCTCCCGCCCGCTGGGCGGCGGTGCCGGCGTGGGTGACGCGGTGCTGGTCCACCAGGATCACCGGGTCGAGGGCGAGGTCCACGGGTGGGGAGTCGGTGCGGCGCTGGTGGCGGTCCAGGGCCGCTACCAGCGGCCAGTCCGGCACGATCACGGCAGCGATGCGGGTGGCGGTGCGGGTATCGGTGCTGCTCATCAGCCGGCCCTCCGCACGGGGTGCAGGGCGGGGCGTGGGGCGGCGTGCACGACGACGGGGTGCGTCGCAGCGGCGCCGTGCTCGATCCGGCCGACCACCTGCGGCAGCAGCACCTGGACCTCCCGTTGCCCGGCGATGCCCCGGCCGCTGGAGGTGACGTGGAGGCGGCGCTTGCGCAGGCGCCCCGATCCCTTCCCCAGTCCGGTCCAGCCGAGGGTGGTGGTGTGCAGGGTGATGTCGGCGGTGCCTGGCGGACGGGCGGCCAGCACCAGGGTGTCGGTGGCGCGGGCCCTGCCCAGCAGGTTGCGCCACAGGGCCGGGGCGAGCTCCAGCTCGGGGCCGAGCACCAGCACGCCCACCCCGTCGGCGAGGGCGGAGAGCACCTGCGGGCGCTGTTCCCCTTCTGCGGGGGCGAGGGCGAGGCGGCAGGGGTCCAGCCCAGCATCCAGCGCGGAGCGCAGCCCGAGATCCGGCATCCCAGCGACGGCGCACCAGGAGTCCTCCCCTGCGGCAGCGACTGCGAGGGCCAGCAGCAGCGAGGTGGGAGCTGTGCCCTGGACCGCGATGGAGCTGCCAGCACGCACACCGGCTCCGGGGAACAGATCGGCCAGCGGCTCCGGGACGGGCAGGTGGGCGCCTGTGCCGTCATCCCCCTCGGGCATCCCTGTCTCGGGAGTTGATCCGGGAGCGGACCCCGGGGCAGGAACGGGGCGCAGGGCGGTGCGGTCGATCCTCCCGCCCCAGCGGGCGGCGCTGCGCTCGGC
Source organism: Brachybacterium sp. p3-SID957 (assembly GCF_025144775.1). Taxonomy (NCBI): domain Bacteria; kingdom Bacillati; phylum Actinomycetota; class Actinomycetes; order Micrococcales; family Dermabacteraceae; genus Brachybacterium; species Brachybacterium sp. p3-SID957. The sequence goes on from NZ_JALXKT010000011.1 coordinate 36,967, forward strand.
CGCGGTGAGCACGGCACGCGCCTGTGCCAGACGCTCCTGCTGGACGGGACTCTCGCGGGTCACCGCAGTCATGGATCCACCTCCGTTCCGCCTCCCGTGGGATCGTCGTACCGCCATCCGATCGACACGCATATATCGAATATGCGTTCGAACTCTACGCCGGTGGGCGATGGTCCTCAAGGGAAGCAGGTCATAGCTTCGAACAGTTGTACGAAGCGTGACGGAGGGGTATGACAGACGAGGATCCGCAAAGCACGAACCTGTCAGAACGGTGGGTCCTCCGGCGGGGGTGGACGTTGCTGGTCGGGGGTGGTGGGCTGGTTGTGGTGGGCGCGCAGTGCGCGTTGTTCGCGGTCGCGTTCGAAGGTCTGCCACGCGGTGGTGAGCTCGGCGACGGTGGTGGGGGTGGCCAGGTCGGTGTCGTCCTGGACGGCGATCTTCGCGCGGGCGTGGATCTCCCATGCGGTCACCCCGGGCCTGCGGGGGGTGGTGGTGTGGCGGGCAGGGTCGATGAGGCCTGTGGTCTTGAGGCGGTGGTGCATCCAGCACAGCAGGTGCAGGTTGTCGATCTCGGTGAGCCCACCGCGGGTGGGGTCGGTGTGGTCGTACTCCTGGATGTGGTCGCACTCGGTGGCCCAGGAGGAGGGCCTCGTGCAGCCGGGGACCGCGCAGGTGGCGTGCCGCAGCCGCAGGTGCTCGAGCATCCGTGTGGTGGGGCGGTAGGTCTTGGCGGGCAGGGGCAGGAACGCGCCGGTGGCGGGGTCGGTGAGAACACGGTGCCAGGTCTCGCACTGCCCGGCGAGCTCTCTGGCCATGACGGCGGGGATGGGGATGGTGCCATCCAGGGTGCCGGGTTCCTCGGATGCGCCGAGCAGGGTCAGGGCCGGGACGGTGACGGCGAGACGGAACCGCTGCCGCGGGATCTTCACGCCGTCGGTGTCCAGGCTCGCGCCGGTGAGCAGTTCGTAGCGCAACCGGGCCAGGGACAGGGGCTTGCCGTGGGTGGTGACCGTGCCGTCGGGATCCAGGGGCGGGGGCTCCCCGGCCTCCAGGGCGTGGCGCTGGGTGTGCTGGATGGCGCGGGCGGAGGCGTCCAGGCGCTGGGCCAGGGTGAGGATCTCGGGGATCGGGCCGATCACCTGGAGGCAGCCGATCCCGCCCTCCCCCACCGGCAGCAGGTCCACGCGGCGTCGTCCTTCGGGGGTGTGCTGGGCCGGGGTCTGTCGCTGTGCGGTGATGCGGGTGAGGGCGTGGGAGAGTCGGCGTCGATACTGCTCCACCGTCAACTGCCCCAGCGGCCAGGTGGCGATGCTCTGGTCGAGGGCGGTCAGGTCCGTGGCTGTCAGGTGACGGGTGCGGCGCAGCAGGCGCTGGAACCACTCGCAGGGGAACTCCCCGGATGCGAGCCGGGCGAAATAGCCCGGGAAAGCGGTGAGGGCACGGTGGGCATCGTTGATGCGGTGGTAGGCAGTGGCGCGAGTGCAGCGCAGGGCCAGAGCGACGGCGAGGGTCTCGGCCTCGTACTCATCGGCCCCGGAAGGGTCACCGCCCTGCGGGAGCTCCAGCTGGCGCCAGAACCCGGCCAGACGCCGGTACTCGACCGCCAGGCGCTGGGACTCGGCGACGCCAGCGGTGAGCAGTTCCTGCAGGCCCGTATCGACCAGCAGATCCCCCAGGATCGGGTCATCCAGATCTCCACCCGGTGGTGCCACCGGGGGGCGCGGTGAGCCTCCCGCCGACGACGGTGACGGGGGAGCCGCCGGTGGCGGGGCTGCCGACGGCTCGACAGTCGCGGGCGTGGCAGGCGCGGCAGGGCCCGCACTCATGCGTGCCGCCCCCTGATCGCCGCGTTCCTTCTGGGAGCGCACGATCTCGCGGCTTCCAGGCAGCGGGCGGGGACGCTCCGGCCGATGGCGCGCGCCATCATCCAGCTCCCCCATCACACACCCCCTTTGGCCGGCAGCCTGTTACGACCCGTTCGTTGATTCGATCCTAGGGGCCGCCACCGACACATCAATGGCACACAACAAATGGGGACACAAATGTGGAGAACACATGAATGGGGAGGAACCTCGAACACCCAGAGCATCCCGACGCCGCCCATGCGGGCCAGCCGCCAGGACGCGCCCCCGCCCTACAGAACCTAATGGTCAGACCGCAGCAATGCTCCACCGGTGATAGGCGGCACCCGGAACCGTACCGTCCTTCGAATTGTGGACAACCACCCGGTGGGGAGGAACCCGAAACCACCCCGAACACCGGCTGTGAAAAACCTGGTCCCGAACACCCTGCGCACATCGCGTGAACAGCGGAATGGGGATATCCCGGTGGACAATCCCCCAGCTGCACGGCTCAGCCGGCCCCCAGCATCGCCCGTCGCTGCCAGAAGACGACCGCACTCGCGGCGGCCACGTTCAGCGAGTCCACTCCCCCGGCCATCGGGATCACCACATGGTCGGGGACGGCGCGCAGGGTCGCAGGGGTGAGGCCGTGCCCCTCGGTGCCCAGCACGAACGCGACCTTGCGGTCCGGCCCCAGGTCCACCACGTCGAGCGCCCGCGCCTCATCGGTGAGCGCCAGGGCCAGCACGTCGAAGCCCGCCTCGCGCAGCCGATCGGCATCGGCCGGCCATTCGCGCAGGCGCGTCCACGGCACCTGGAACACGGTGCCCATCGACACGCGGATCGAGCGCCGGTACAGCGGGTCCGCACAGCGCGGCGTCACCAGCACGGCATCCACCCCCAGAGCCGCGGCCGAGCGGAACATGGCCCCCACGTTCGTGTGATCGACGATGTCCTCCAGCACCGCGACGGTGCGGGCCCCCTCCAGCACCGCGGCCACCGGCGGGAGCTCAGGCCGGTGCATGGCAGCCAGCGCACCGCGGTGCAGGTGGAAGCCGGTGATCCGCTCCAGCAGTGCCTCCTCGCCCACCAGCACCGGCGCCTCGGGGAACCGGGAGGTGAGCGGCGCGAACTTCTCCAGCCACTTCTCGCTCATCAGGAAGGAACGCGGCTGCATGCCGGCATCCATCGCCCGGGAGATCACCTCGAAGCTCTCGGCCATGAACAGACCGCGCTCCACCTCGATGCGCGACCGCAGCCGCACGTCGGTCATCCGCAGGTAGTCGTCCAGCGCCGGGTCGGCGGCGTCGTCGACCCCGATCCGGCGGATCTGAGGCTCCACCTCAGGACAGGGTGACCGAGCGCGCGCTGAACCGCTCGCCATGGCGGTCCACCACCAGGGGCAGCCCAAAGGTCCGGGTGAGGTTCTGCGAGGTGATCGTCTCGCCAATGGGGCCCGCCGCGACCACGCCGCCGTGACGCAGCAGAAGGGCGTGCGTGTAGCCCGGCGGGATCTCCTCGACGTGATGGGTGACCAGCACCGTCACGGGGGTGGCCGGGTCCTTCGCGAGCTGGCTCAGGGTGCGCACCAGCTCCTCGCGGCCGCCCAGGTCCAGCCCGGCGGCCGGCTCGTCCAGCAGCAGCAGCTCCGGGTCGGTCATCAGGGCGCGGGCCGACAGCACGCGCTTGCGCTCACCGGTGGACAGAGTGCCGAACATGCGGTCGGCCTTGTCGGCCACGCCGAAGGCGTCCAGCAGCACCCGGGCGCGGTCGAGGTCCATCTCGTCGTACTGCTCACGCCAGCGCCCCACGATGCCGTACCCGGCGGTGACCACGACGTCCAGCACCTTCTCCTCGACCGGGACGGTCTCGGCGAGCTCCTGGCTGGCCAGGCCGATCAGGGGGCGCAGCTCAAAGATGTCGGTGCGGCCCAGCCGCTCGCCGAACAGGTCCACGGTGCCGCTGGTGGGATGCAGGCGCGCCGCCAGCAGGTGCATCAGGGTGGACTTGCCGGCACCGTTGGGGCCCAGCACCGCCCAGCGGTCGCCTTCGGAGATGGTCAGGTCGACGGAATCGAGGATGGCGCGCCCGCTGCGGCGGACCACGACGTCGTTCAGGGAAGCTGCTGCAAGGGCCATGGGCCGAGCCTATCGCCCCTAGACTGACCGAGCCGTCCCCGCCCAAGAGCCAGCAGGAGCCCACCGTGCTGCACCGTCCCGTCTCGCTCCACGCCCCGCGCGGCTCCGTCGCCGCCGATGTGATCTCCCAGGGCATCGACGCCCTGCTGGAGGAGTACCGGGAGCAGGTGCCCCTCGAGTTCCCCGCCGAGGTGCTGGCCGAGGCGGAGCGCGCAGCGAGCAGGGCGGGCACGTCCGCGGGGGCCGGTGCCGGCAGCGGCCAGACCGACATCGATCGCTCCGATCGCACCGACATCCCCTTCGTGACCCTGGACCCAGAATCCTCCACGGACCTGGACCAGGCGATGCACCTCGAGCGCACCGATACCGGCTACCGGGTGCTCTACGCCATCGCGGATGTCCCCCTGTTCGTCGAGCTGGGCAGCGCCCTGGACGCGGAGGCCCGCCGTCGCGGTGCCACCGTGTATCTGCCGGATCGCCGGATCCCCCTGCACCCGGAGGTGCTCTCCGAGGGCGTGGCGTCGCTGCTGCCGGAGCAGGACACGCCCGCGTTCGTGTGGACCTTCGAGTTGGACGCGGCCGGAATCGTCACCTCTGTGGATCTCGAGCGCGCGACGGTGCGCTCGGTCGCGAAGCTCGACTACGACACTGTGCAGCAGCAGCTCGATTCCGGGCAGGGCCACCCCACGATGCAGCTGCTGCAGGAGATCGGGGACCTGCGCCTGCGGCAGGAGGCCGAGCGCGGCGGTGCGAGCCTCAATGTGCCTGAGCAGGAGGTCGAGGCCGAGGGCGACCACGTGCGCCTGACCTGGCGCGACCTCAACGCGATCGAGGAGGCCAACGCTCAGATCTCGCTGATGACCGGGATGGCTGCCGCCCAGCTCATGATCGACGGCGGCGCGGGGATCCTGCGCACCATGCCGCCTGCCGAGCCCCAGGCCATCGCCCGCTTCCGGAGGCAGACCCAGGTGCTGGGCACCCCCTGGGAGGAGAACGTGGCCTACGGCGACTTCCTGCGCTCCCTGGACTGGCGCGATGCCGCCCACCTGGCCCTGCTGAACCAAGCCACCTCCCTGTTCCGCGGTGCCTCCTACGCCGCGTTCACCAGACCGGAGGAGCTGCCCGAGGATCCGGCGCAGGCCGCCATCGCCGCTCCCTACGCCCACGCCACCGCTCCGCTGCGGCGCCTGGTGGACCGCTTCGTGCTGCTGGTGTGCCACGCCCATGCCCGCGGGCAGTCCCCGGATCCTGCCCTGCTGGCCGCGCTGGAGAAGATCCCCGAGGCGATGCGGTCCACCGCCACGAAGGCCGGGGAGCTGGAGCGTCGGGCGATCGAACTGGTCGAGACGGCGGCCCTCGAGGCCTGGGTGGGAGAGGAGTTCGACGCCAGTGTGATCGAGCGTCGCGAGGCCTCCGAGGGGAAGAACGGCAACGGTGGTGCCCCCACCCGGGTGGAGGTGCAGCTGATCGACCCGCCGGTCACGGCCTGGGTGCCGATGGACGCCGAAGCCGGACAGGTGGTCCGGGTGTGTCTGGAGTCGGTGGACCCCCGGAAGGGGAAGGCCCACTTCGTGCCGGCGGGCCCCGCCGGAGCGGATGCGGCCGGCACCCCCGGCACGGCCGACGCCACCACTGCCCAGAGCTCCTGACGGACACCGCTCCGATGGCCTCCTCCGAGCTGCTGGCGCTGCCCCGCGCGGCGGTCCTGATGCTGTGGGCGGGTGCCTACCTACGGGGGAACGCGGGACCCGACGACGCCGCCCAGCACGCTCTGGGGACCGGGAAGGACCGCTCGGGGGCCGAGGGGGTCGAGCTGTTCGACTGGCTCACCGGGCTGCGCCGACTGCCCCTGGTGCAGCTGCGTCTGGTGCTGCCGGTGCCTGGCAGGATCGCCGGTCTCGTCGGCCCGCCCCCTGCGGTCCAGGCGGCGCTCGCGGCCGAACAGGCACTGGTGGTCACCGCGGCGGGGATCCCCGATCACACCCTGGTGCCCGAGGACACCCCGGTCTCCTCGCTCCAGGGCCCGATCGCGCTGGTGGACTGGATGCTGTACCCCGCGCCGCTCGGCGCGAACCTGGCCCCTGCCAGCAGCTCCGGCACGGCCCGGGAGCAGCTGCTGCGCGTGATGCAGAGGGTCGCCGATTCCTCGCAGGACCTGGACCTGGTGCCCGACGAGCCGATCCCGGTCCGGGATCTCCCCTCCGGGTGGGCACGCACCATGCCGCCGCCGTACGTCACCGCAGCCGATGCGCACCTGCTCACCCTCGCGGGCAGGATCCTGGCGCTCAGTGCGCAGGAGCTGCGGGCCGGCTCCCCCACTGCCCGCGCGCTGGCCGATGACCAGGCCCGACGGCAACTGCTGGAGGAGCTGCGCGATGCCGCCCGGGAGGCGCTGGTCGAGACGGTGCAGCGGGCAGCGGGCCCCGAGGGCTGATCCCTCGCCCCGCACCCCCGGCACTCAGGCCCCGTGGGACTCCAGCACCGCGCGGTACACCTCGACGGTGCGCTCGCCGATGGACGTCCAGGAGAAGTGCTCGGCCGCGCGACGCCGGGATGCCTCCCCCATCTGCCGGGCGCGATCCGGGTCGGAGAGCATGCGCTCCAAGGCCCGCGCCATGTCGGCGATGAACCCCTCGGGATCGGTGGGGGTGCCGGTGCCGTCGGTGAGCTGGTCGAAGTGCACCAGGTACCCGGTCTCGCCGTCCACCACCACCTCGGGGATCCCGCCGGTGGCGGAGGCCACCACGGGCGTGCCGCAGGCCATCGCCTCGAGGTTCACGATCCCCAGGGGCTCGTACACGCTGGGGCACACGAAGGTGGTGGCGTGGGTGAGGATCTGCGTGAGCTCCGTGCGCGGCAGCATCTCGGTGATCAGGTGCACGTTGCCGCGGTCGCGCTTCAGCTCGGCGACCAGGTCGTCCACCTCTGCGGCGATCTCCGGGGTGTCCGGGGCGCCGGCGCACAGCACCACCTGGTGCTCGGCGGGCAGCTCCCGCACGGCGCGCAGGAAGTACGGCAGGCCCTTCTGCCGGGTGATGCGGCCGACGAACACGATGGTCGGCGCCTCCGGATCGATGCCGCGCGAGGTCAGAGCGGTGGTCTCCGGGTTCGGGGACCACTGATCGATGTCGATCCCGTTGTGGACCACGTGCACGCGGGCCGGGTCCACGGCCGGGTAGGAGCGCAGGATGTCCTCCCGCATCCCGGCGGAGACCGCGATCACCCCTGCGGCGGCCTCGTAGGCGGCGCGCTCGGCGAAGGAGCTCAGGCGGTAGCCTCCGCCCAGCTGCTCCGCCTTCCACGGCCGCAGCGGCTCCAGGGAGTGGGCGCTGAGCACGTGGGGCATGCCGTGCAGCAGGGAGGCCACGTGGCCGGCGAAGTTCGCGTACCAGGTGTGGGAGTGGACCAGGTCCGCGCCCTCGCAGTCCGCCGCGATCAGCAGGTCGGTGCCCAAGGTGCTGAGGGCGGCGTTGCTGCCGGAGAGCTCGGCAGGGGGCCGGTAGGAGGTGGTGTCCTGCTCGTCGCGGTCCGCCCCGAAGGCGCGCACCTGCACCTCGATGTGGTCCCGGAGGACGGACGACAGCTCTGCGACGTGCACACCCGCCCCGCCGTACACCTCCGGCGGGTACTCCTTGGTCAGCAGATCCACGCGCATGACGATCCCTCCTCCGGCACCTTCGTCCGAGGGCCGTTCGACGACGTGATGGACACCACCATTGCATTATCCTCGACGCATGCAGAAAAAGGTCCTCGCCATCGTTCTCGCAGGCGGAGAGGGCAAGCGCCTGATGCCGCTCACCCTCGACCGGGCGAAGCCCGCCGTCCCCTTCGGCGGGATCTACCGCCTGATCGACTTCGCTCTGTCCAACATCGTCAACTCCGGCTACCTGCGCGTGGTGGTGCTCACGCAGTACAAGTCGCACTCCCTGGACAAGCACATCTCCCAGACGTGGCGCATGAGCTCGCTGCTGGGCAACTACGTGGCCCCGGTGCCGGCGCAGCAGCGCATGGGCAAGCACTGGTACCGCGGCTCCTCCGATGCGATCTACCAGTCGCTGAACCTGCTCCACGACGAGAAGCCCGACTACGTGGTGGTGGTCGGGGCGGACCACGTGTACCGCATGGACTTCTCCCAGATGCTGGATGCGCACATCGAGTCGGGTAAGCCGTGCACGGTGGCAGCCATCCGCCAGCCGATCGAGATGTCCGATCAGTTCGGGGTGATCGAGACCGTCCCGGAGGACCCCACCACCATCGCCCGCTTCGTGGAGAAGCCCAAGGAGACCACCGGGCTGGCCGATGACCCCAGTCAGGTCCTGGCCTCGATGGGCAACTACGTCTTCACCGCCGACGCCCTGGTCGAAGCGGTCACCAAGGACGCCGAGGACGACGGGACCGCCCACGACATGGGCGGGGACATCGTGCCGTACTTCGTGGCCCAGCAGGCCGCCGGGGTCTACGACTTCATCCACAACGACGTGCCGGGCTCCACCGATCGCGATCGCGACTACTGGCGGGACGTGGGCACGCTGGATGCGTTCTACGACGCCCACATGGACCTGATCGCCATCCATCCGGTGTTCAACCTCTACAACGAGGACTGGCCCACCTACACCGGTCACCGCACCGTGCCGCCGGCGAAGTTCGTCCACGCCGGGCCGGGCCGCATGGGTTCGGCGGTGGACTCGATCATCTCCCCCGGAGTGGTGATCTCCGGTGCGCAGGTCTCCAACTCGGTGGTCTCGCCCGGCGTGCGGATGAACTCCTGGTCGGCCGTCTCGGACTCGGTGATCATGGACGGCGTCTCCGTCGGCCGTCACAGCCAGATCCACCGGGCGATCATCGACAAGAACGTCGTGGTCCCGCCCCGCACTCAGATCGGCCTGGACGCGGAGCAGGACCGCGCGCGCGGCTTCGTGGTCACCGAGTCGGGGATCACCGTGATCGGCAAGGGCACGGTCCTCGAACCGTGACGGGGCCCGGGTCCGCCGGTGCCGTCACCGGGCTGCTGGTCTCCGACGTCGACTCCACCTTCCTCACCCAGGAGGTGATCGAACTGGTGGCCGATCACGCCGGGGTGCGGAGCGAGGTGGAACGCATCACCGAGCAGGCGATGCGCGGGGAGCTGGACTTCTCCGACTCCCTGCGCCGCCGGGTCGCCCTGCTGGAGGGCCTGCCCGCCGCCGTGCTGGCGAGCGTGCGCGAGGTGCTGGTCCCCACCGACGGTGCCGTCGACCTGATGCGCCGCGCGCAGCGGGCTGGATGGGTGACCGCGCTGGTCTCGGGGGGCTTCCATGAGGTGATCGACGAGCTGGCCGCGGCCACCGGCATCCATCACGTGGTCGCCAACCGGTTCGAGATCCGCGAGGGTCGGCTCACCGGTCGGGTCGACGGGCCGATCATCGACGGGCAGGCGAAGCTGCGCACCCTCGAGGATCTCGCCGAGCGCTACGACGTGCCGCGGTCGCGCGTGGTCGCCGTCGGCGACGGTGCCAACGACCGGGCGATGGTGCGCGCCGCCGGGATCGGCATCGCGTTCAACGCCAAGCCGGCACTGCGGGAAGCGGCCGACGTGATCGTGGACGGGAGCCTGGCCGACGTGTGGCCCCACCTGGAGGCCGCCGCCGGGGCCTGAGAACGCTCAGGGCCTGACGATGGTGTGCAGTGTCAGCGAGCCGTCGGTGAGCTCGGACCAGTGCGCGAGCGGCCCGGAGAGGACGCCCATCGCACCGGTGGGCAGCCCGATCCTGGCCTGGGCCACGGATCCGGCATCCGAGTCGTCGTCGGCGAGCTGGGCGACCATGCTGGACATGGTGGGCTCGTGGCCGATCACCATCACCACCGCGTCCTCATCGGCGCAGGAGCGGATCAGCGCTGCCAGTTCGGCGGTGCCGCCGTTGTAGATGTCCTCATGGAGGCTGACCGTGCCGTCGAAGCCGTGCATGGTCGAGAGCAGGTGCTCCCAGGTCTCCCTGGTGCGCGCGGCGTCGGAGACCAGCACACGGGTGGGTCGCACGTTCTGGGACTCGAGGTACTCCCCCACCAGCTGCGCCTGGGAGTGGCCGCGATCGGTGAGGCGCCGCTCGTGGTCCGGCTGGCCGGCGCCGCTGTCGGCCTTGCCGTGGCGCATGAGGAGCAGGAGCCGACTGTCGGGGTCGGAGGATGACATGAGGGGACGATCACACCTTGTGCATCGGGGACAGGAGGGCCGGGATCGGAGCGGCCAGGATCAGTGTCCCATGCCGAGGCCCCCGTCGACGGGGATCACGGCACCGGAGATGTAGGCGGCGTCGTCGCTGGCGATGAACGCCACCACGCGGGCCACCTCGGAGGGGTCGGCGAAGCGGCCCGCGGGGATGGCCTTGCGATAGGAGTCCTGCAGCTCGTCGGAGAGCTGTGCGGTCATGTCGGTGTCGATGTAGCCGGGCGCGACCACGTTCGCGGTGATGCCGCGCGAGCCCAGCTCGCGGGTCAGCGCGCGGGCGATGCCGACCAGCCCGGCCTTCGAGGCGGCGTAGTTGATCTGGCCGGGCGAGCCGTACAGGCCCACCACGGAGCTGATCAGCACGATGCGGCCCTTCTTCCTGCGCATCATCGAGCGGATCACCCTCTTGATGGTGCGGAAGGACCCGGTGAGGTTGGTGTCCACCACGGACTCGAAGGAGTCGTCGTCCATCCGCAGCAGCAGCTGGTCGTCGGTGATGCCGGCGTTGGCGACGAGCACCTCGATGGGTCCGTTGGCCTCCTCAGCGGTCTTCACCGCCGCGTCGAGGCTGTCCCCGTCGGTGACGTCCGCGGCCACGGTGAGCGCGCCGTCGGGCCCGCCGGAGCCGGACCTGCTGGTGACGGCGACCTTGTCCCCGCGCCGCAGGAACTCCTCGGCGATGGCGCGGCCGATGCCTCGGTTGCCCCCGGTGATGAGGACGCTGCGCGGTTCGGTGGCGGGATCGGACATCGGCTCTCCTGAGGTGGGGTCGGGCACAGGGCCCCGGGCTGGGTGTGCTCTACGATACGTGGCAGGAATGGTCGCAACCTTCGGGGGGAGCCGACCGCAGTCGACATCGGGAAGGTGCCTCAGATGGCATATCGCTTCAATCCTCCGCCGAACTGGCCCATCGAGGACCCGAACTGGACTCCGCCCCCGGGGTGGCAGCCCGATCCGTCGTGGGGCCCGCCGCCGGCCGACTGGAACTTCTGGGTCGATGCGGATGCTCCTGCCGAGCGCGGTGACGCGGCCGGTGGTGAGGTGACCGGCGGCAGCGTGCCTGTCGAGGACAGCGCGGTCGAGGACGCCTCTGATCCCGCCCCCCTGCCTGAGGACGACGCCACCCGCGTGGCCGGCACCGGCGAGCCGGCCTCCACCGATGCCGCTCCCCTTCCCGAGGACGATGCCACCCATCTCGCCGGCACCGGCGAGCAGGCGCCGGCCGAGGATCCCGGCAGCGCCGCGCAGGTCGGCGAGGGTCCGATCGAGCAGCCGGGTGCGCCCGAGACAGCGGAGTACGGCGGCCCGGATCTGGAGGCCGATCTGGCCCAGCAGGCACCCTACGAGACGGGTGACCAGGGCTACTCCGACCAGTCCTACCCGCAGGAGGGCACGAACCGCCCTGTCGACGGATCTGCCACTGCCGGCGGTCTCGCCGCCGGAGGGGCCGCTGCCGGCTACGGCCAGGCATCGCCGAACCAGGGCTACGGGCAGGACTCCGTCGACCAGGGGTACGGCCAGGCATCGCCCTACGGCCAGGCATCGCCCAGCCAGGGCTACGGTCAGGCATCGCCGAACCAGGGCTACGGGCAGGATCCCGTCGACCAGGGGTACGGTCAGGCATCGCCCTACGGCCAGGCGTCCCCGAACCAGGGCTACGGCTCCCCGGACAGCGCATCGCAGTGGACGGCCACCACGAGCCCCGAGAACGCGCCGAAGAAGAGTGCGATCGCTCGCTTCTGGTGGGTCGGCTGCCTCGTGCTGCTGCTCATCGGTCTGCTGATCGCCGGTCTGGTGGGCGGCCTGGTGCTGATGAACCGCGGCGGCGACGATCCCACAGGAGACGGGGGAACCAACACCACCGCCACGGAGGATCCCTCCTCCGAGGATCCCACCTCCGGGGATCCCACCTCCGAGGAGCCCACCTCCGAGGAGGCCGCCAGCGACGACGTCGTCACCCCGTCGGTGCTTCCCACCGTCGACCCGGCGGCCGAACCCGTCGAGGTCGTCTCCACGGACGGACGCGGCACGATGCAGGTCTCGATGGAATGGCTGCCCGCCGAGCAGCTCCCCAGTGTGTATGGCAGCAACGTCGAGCCCGGCGAGAACGGCGACTACCTGGTGGCGACGGCGAAGATCGCCGTCACCGAGGGCGAGATGTACTTCAAGCCGTTCAACTTCGCGGTCGTCACGCCGTACGGCGGCAAGCTCGACCCCGCCACCGAGACCTTCGCGCTGAAGGACGCCGGGGTCGGCATCGATGCGCCCACCGACATCAAGGCCGGTGAGGAGTACACGATCCGAATGCTGTTCGCACCTGTGCGCGCCGGTGGGCTGAAGCTGGAGTTCGACTCCTTCACCGACCAGTACACCTGGGACGTCCCTGAGTGATCGAGCGCTTCAACCCGCCGCCGAACTGGCCGGAACCCCCGCACGACGGGTGGGTGCCTCCCGCGGACTTCCGTCCGCAGCACGGGTGGGGGCCGGTTCCGGCCGGTTGGCGGCTGTGGCTGAGTGAGCGGCTGCCCTCGCGTGGGGAGCCGCCTCTGCAGCTGTCGGAGGACGTCCCGGCCAGCGGCGCCCGCCCGCGGGCGCGGGTGGACACCTATCCGGTGTCGGTGCTGAATCCCGGCATGTGGTCAGAGAACCACCTGCAGGACGAGGACTACGGCTTCCCCCCGGCGAAACCGGTGAAGAACCGTCCGCGGCTGCGGCTGGCGATGACGATCCTGGCGACCGTGCTGGGCTTCCTCCTGGCCGCCGCGACCGCGGTGATGTTCGTGATGCTCACCGACTTCGCCGTCGAGAAGCTGCCCGGCATGATGACCGGCTGGCTCGGTGCCGCCCTCCCGGTCACACCGGGCGACGTATGACGGCGTCCTCCTCCCAGGCCGCCCCGTCCGCCCGGCGCCGAGTCCTCCTCAGCCGCGACACCCTCGTCGGGCTGCTCGTCGTACTGCTGGCGATGGCCGTCTGCGCAGGACTGGGGCGGTGGCAGTACGGCCGGTTCGAGGACCGCCGCGACCAGGCCCGGATCGTCGAGGCCAACTACGACGCGGAGCCGGTAGCCCTCGATCAGGTGCTCGATGATCCGGCAGCCGGTCTCGGCCCGGCGGAGGACTGGACGCCAGTGCAGCTGCGGGGCCAGTACTGCACCGACCGCGCCTGCGAGCTGTACGTGCGCAACCGCACCCAGGGCTCCCAGGTCGGGTTCTGGCAGCTGGTCCCCTTCGAGGCCGATGACGGCACTGTGCTGCTGGTGGTGCGGGGATGGGTGACCGCCCACGACCAGGACTCCGCCCCGGCCGATGCGCCGTCCGTTCCCGAGGGGCAGCGGACCATCACGGTGCGACTGCGACCGGCCGAACCCCCGCTCGAGCGCCGCGGCAACCCGCGCGGGCAGGTCCACTCGGTGGCGCCGGAGCAGATCGCCTCGGTGCTTCCTTTCGAGCAGTTCGGGGATCGCGATGCGGATCTGGTGACGGGGGCCTACGGCAGCCTGGTCTCGGAGGATCCGCCTACGGACAAGCCCACTGCCCTGGAGCCGCCGGACACCTCCCTGGGCCCGCACCTGTCCTACGCGTTCCAGTGGTGGATCTTCGCCCTGTTCTTCCCGGCGGCCCTGGTCTACCGCACCCACCGCCTGATCCAGGAGGAGTCCGACGATGACGGCACCCCCTCCCGTGCCGCCCGGGAGCCCCGTGCACGACGCCGCAGCCGCGATGAGGAGGAAGAGGATGCGCTCCTCGAGCACCCCCAGCAGTGACTCCCCCCGGCCCGGCGGGCCGAGCGGCAGGGCCGATGCGCCCCTGGATCCGCCCTCCCGCTTCCTCCCCGGCCCACGCCCGCGGCGGATCGCGCACCGGGGTCTCGCCCTCGACGCGGCGGAGAACACGATGCGAGCCTTCCAGGACGCCGTCAACGCCGGTGCCGACATGCTGGAGACCGACACCCGCGCCACTGCCGAGGGCCTGGCACTGGCCTTCCATGACGAGGACCTGCTGCGGATCGCCGGTGACGCCCGCCGAATCGACAGCCTCGACGACAGGCAGGCACGCGCGGTGCGGCTGGCCGGGAACGAGCCCCTGGCCCTCCTGGAGGACGTGCTGGGCACGTTCTCCGACCTCCCGGTGAACATCGATGTGAAGGCTCTCTCGGCGATCGAGCCGGCGGTCCGCGCCATCGCCCGCACGCGCAGTGCCGACCGCATCTGCCTGGCCGGATTCGACGACGCCGTCACCGCGCGGGCAGTTGCGAAGGTGCGGGAGGCCACCGGCATCACCCCTGTGCGCAGCCCCTCACGGCGTGCGATCGCGCTGTTCCTGGGCCTGGTGGCCTCCGGGGCACCCACCGCCGCGGTGCGCAGGCTGCTGGCCCCCTACGGTGCACTCCAGGTGCCCGTCTCCCACCGGCAGGTGCCCGTGGTGACACCGCGCACCGTGGCAGCCGCGCACCGCGCCGGGTGCGAGGTCCACGTGTGGACGATCGACGAGATCACCGCCATGAAGGACCTGCTGGTCATGGGGGTGGATGGTATTATCACCAACCGTGTCGACCGGTTGGGCGACCTGCTGGACGCGCCCGGCTCACCGCACCGTGCAGCGACCGGGCCGTCCTGAAGCCCTGGTCGGGCGCGGCACCAGTCGGGAACAGAATCCGAGCGCCCGGCGTTGCACCCCTCAGACCTCAGTCCCCGAAGCACCGGCAGGCATGGCGCCGCACCGCGCCCCCGCCGGCAGGAAGCGAGAACCGCATGAACAGCCGCAGCCTGCGAGGCACCCGTCTGGGCTCCCTCTCCATGGAGACCGACGAGGGCGTTCTGGCCGCACCGCGCCAGGAGGCCGTCTACGACTGCCCCAACGGACACAACATCGTGCTTCCCTTCTCCGTGGAGGCCGACGTGCCCGCCGTCTGGGAGTGCCGCTGCGGCGCCACCGCGGTGCTGCGTGACCACGAGAAGCCCGAGGAGAAGCCCGGCAAGCCGCAGCGCACCCACTGGGACATGCTGCTGGAGCGCCGCGAGGAGAAGGACCTGCAGGTGCTTCTCGACCAGCGCCTGGAGCTGCTGCGGGCAGGGAAGCTGCACTCCAGCCGCACCCTGTGAGGTGCGCGCTCAGTCCTGAGTGATCGTGGGCGGGGTCGAACGGCGGGAGCCGTCGGCCCCGCCCTCGTCATGTGTGCCCGGGCGATCCGCGGGCTCCGCGTTCAGCACGATCTCACCGTCGATGACGCCCCCGCTGGAACGGCGGTAGAGCACGCTTCGAGCACCCGTGGAACCGCTGCCGAGGCCCATGGCCTTCACTGTGCGGCGCTGCACCGGGGTGAGCAGCAGGACCACCCCGATGACGTCGGTGATGAGGCCGGGGAAGAAGAACGCGAACGCTGCGAGAACGGTGAACATCGGGCGCGAGAGATGATCCTGCACGTCCCCCCTGCCCCGCACCGCGCGCACCAGGGAGCGCAGACGGACGAAGGACTGCTGGCCGGCGGCGATCAGCAGGGCCACCCCGATGATCCAGCCCAGCACCACGATCAGCACGGACCACCACAGGCTGGTGTTGACACCGATGATGATGAGGATCGCCAACTCGAGGACGCCCAGCACCACGAAGGCGATCGGCAGCCAGGCGGCCCAGCGGGGGCCCTCACGCCGGGAGCCGCCGGGGCGCTCGCGGCCGGCGTCGGCCGGCGGTGTGCGGTGCGATGCAGTGCTCACGGCGTCTCCCCTCGTGTCGGACCGCGCCCAGGGTAGCCCAGCGCCCCGAGCACCTGCTGGGCGCGATGGCCCAGCCCCCACGCGGTCACCTTGACCAGTGCCTCCCTCACGATCGCGGAGCTCATCTTGCTGGCCCCCTCCGCACGTTCATCGAAATCGATGGGGACCTCCCGGATGTCGGCCCCGAGGTCCCGGGCCCGACGTGTCATGTCCACCTGGAAGCAGTACCCCTGGGATGCGACCTGCTGCTCCACCAGGCGCCGCAGCAGGGAGGCTCGGAAGGCACGGAAACCGGCGGTGGCATCGCGCACCTCCAGGCCCATCAGCATCCCGGCGTAGAGGTTCGCGCCACGGGAGAGCACGAGCCGGCGCAGCGGCCAGTCGTGGACCCGGCCACCGGGAACCCAGCGCGAGCCGATCACCAGGTCGGCCCCTTCGGCGACGGCGTCCAGCAGCCGCGGCAGCTGCTCGGGGCGGTGGGAGGCGTCGGCATCCATCTCGACCAGCACGTCGTAGCCCCGTTCGAGGCCCCAGGCGAAACCGGCCAGGTACGCGGGTCCCAGTCCCTCCTTGCCGGCCCGGTGCAGCACGTGCACGTGGTCATCGCGCTCGGCCGCACCGTCGGCCCACTGCCCGGTGCCGTCCGGGGAGGCGTCGTCGACCACGAGCACGTGCGCCTCGGGCACCGCGGCGCGCAGGCGCGCGAGCGTGCCGGGCAGCGCCTCGCGCTCGTCGTAGGTGGGGATGACGACGAGGGTGGGCGGCAGCGGGGCGCTGGAGGGTTGCATCAGCTCTTCTCGGAACGGCGGGTCTTCTCGGAACGGCTGGTCTTCTCAGCACGGCGGGCGGGACGGGCGAGGGCGCGGCGGTCCGAGGACAGCGCGGCCAGCAGGCCGACGAGCGCGAAGGCGTTGATGCCCACCGCGATCCAGGGCCCGGCCGCGATTGCGGGGGTGATCCCGGTGCGCAGGGGGACGTCGGCCAGCATGGTGCCCTGCTCCCAGTGGCCGACGTAGTCGATCTGGCGGCCCTCGGGGCTGAAGATCGCCGACTGGCCCGCGGTCGAGATGTGCACGACGCTGCGCCCGGACAGCACCGCCATGACCTTCGCCTGGGCGAGCTGCTGGATCGCCTCGTCGGAGTCGCCGAACAGGGCGGTGTTGGACTGGACGACGACCACCTCGGCGCCGTCCTGGATCACGTCGTGGACCAGCTCGTCGTAGGCGATCTCGAAGCAGATGAGGATGCCGACGGTGCCCTGGCCCTGGTCGAGGGCGGCGAGGTCCATGGTGCCGACCTCCTGCCCGGGGATCATGTCCAGGGAGATCAGGTCGACCTTGTCGGTGATCCGGCTGAACACCTCGCGCATCGGGATGTACTCGCCGAACGGGACGGGGTGCCGCTTGGAGTACTGGTACGGGGCGGAGCCGTCGGGCGTGATCAGCACGGCCTGGTTCAGGCGCTGGGTCTCCCCCACGCGCACCTGGGTGCCGACGAGCACGGGCGCGTCGGCCCGCTCCGCGAGGCCCCGCAGCTGGGCGGCCAGCGCAGGGTCCTGCCGGGGATCCCAGCCGGTGGAGTCCTCGGGCCACACCACGAGGTCGAGGTCGTCGCCGTCGGCCTCCGCCTGGTCCAGCACGTCCTCGGTGGCGGCCAGGTGGTTCGCGAAGACGTCCTCGGGCATCGTGTAGCTGCCCTCGTCGATCTCGCCCACCGAGCCCTGCACGGCGGCGATCGTCATGGACTGCCGGTCGGCGGGGGCGCGGTTGACGGGATGGGGCACCACGACCGTGGCGAGCACGGCGCCGACGGCGATCGCGCAGGGCCACACCCCGGAGAAGCCGACGAGGCCGCGGTGGCGGCGGCCCAGCAGCGAGAGCGCGCCGTGCAGCAGCAGCTGTCCCAGCAGACCGACCACGAGGGCGAGGCCGGCCATCCCGATCCAGGGGGCGAGGTTCAGCAGCGGCGAGTCGGCCAGGGCGAAGGCGCTCGCGCCCCAGGGCAGGCCGCCCCACGGGACGGTGCTGCGCAGGGTCTCGACCGCCACCCACAGCGCCGCGACGACGAGGGCGGAGGAGAGGCACAGACCGCGCCGCACCAGGACGGTGCGGGCCAGCAGGCCGTAGAGCACGATGTACACCGCCTCGACGATGCCCAGCGCGATCCAGGGCACGTTTCCGGCGTAGATGTTGGCCCACTCGGTCAGCGGCACGAAGAAGGCGAGCCCCCACAGCAGCGACACGAGCGCCGCGAGCCATGCGGAGCGCACCAGCAGACCCGCGCTCAGCAGGGCGAGGCCCACGGGCAGGAGCATCCACAGGTCATACGGCGGGTTGGCGAAGTACGCGCAGGCACCGCCGACCACGCCGCAGAGCAGCGCGACGGGCCAGGGGGTCGGGTCGAACTCGTCGCTCTGCCGACGGGACCGGGCGCGGGCGGCCGCGGTCCGGACCGTCGTGCTCATGCGTCGTCCTGCCCGAGCGCGCCGTCCTGCCCGAGCGCGCCGTCCTGCCCGAGCGCGCCGTCCTGTCCGAGCAGGTCGTGGACTGTGCGGCCGTCGATCACGGTGCGCAGCGCGCGGGGGCTGCCCTGGTCGAGGTCGGGCAGCAGCGGGGTGCGCGAGCGCGGGTCGGTGGACCAGGAGTCGACCCTCTCCGCGTGGGACTGGACGGTGAGGTCCCACGGCTCCCACACCACGAAGGTCGCCTCGAGGCCGGTGCGCAGGGTGCCGGGGTGGCGGTGTCCGGCCACGCGCTGGCCGCCGCGGCTGGCGGCGAGGAACGCCGCGCGGTCGGAGATGCGCTGCGCGGCGGGGGCGGTGCGGGTCGCGGCGCGCACCCAGTCCCAGGGGTCGGCGGCCTCGGGAGCACCGGCGGAGCCGAAGGCGAGCGGGGTGCCCTCGCCGACGAGGTCGAGGTAGTCGGCGCTCTCGGTGACCGGGGCGATGACGCGCACGCCCTCGCGCGTGCCCGTCGGCCCGGGCAGGCGCAGCACGATGCCGCGCGCGGCAGCATCGGCGTCCTCCTCGGCGGTCGCCGCGGCGTCGACGAAGCCGGGGGTGACCAGGCAGCCGGTCGCGTCGATCCGTCGGGCGTCCGGGAACAGGACGAGCGCGGAGTCCTCGGTGCCGGTCCACGCAATCAACCCGTCGGCCACGAGCATCGCGGAGGCCTCGGGGTCCTCGGCGCTGTACAGCACGATGCCCGTGTAGAGCACGGGCGCCGAGGGCTGGGCGGGATCGGGCAAAGAGGTATCGCGGTCGGTCATGGGCCCCATGCTCGCGCCTCCTCCTGGGAGAACGCTCATCGGCCGCTCGTTCGCCGGCCGATCGCTCAACGGCCGATCTCCTGGGCGACCAGGCCGCGGCGCACTGCGGCGATGGCGGCGCGGGCCGTGGCGCCGAGCTGCTCGTCGGCCGTGAGCTGGTCGAGCAGGTCGATGACCTGGCGGCAGTGGCGCACGAAGTCGCCGGGCGGCAGGTCGTTGCCGGCCAGCGCAGCGGCGAGGTGCTCGCCGCGCGCCCAGCGGTGCACGATCGCCGCGACCGCGGGATCGGGCGGCGTGGTCGGCTCGATGCCGTGGCGGGTCTCGAGGGCCTGGAGGCGCTGGGCGATGCGGGCGGAGGCCTCGAGCGCCGCGTCGACGGCGGGGTCCGGGATGACCTCGGGGGCGCGGTCGTCGCGGCGGGACTCGTGCACGGCCGCGGAGACCACGGCGGCGAGTCCTGCCGGATCCAGACCCGTCCAGGCGCCGTGCTCGAGGCATTCGGCGATCAGCAGGTCGCGGTCGGAGAAGACGCGGCGCAGCCGCAGTCCGGACGCTGTGGGGACGAGCTCCTCACCCTCATCCCCCGCGGCCTGCGGGCCTTCCGCGCGCAGGTAGCCGAGCTCGACGAGCAGCGCGGTGAGGCGGTCGAACTGGCGGGCCAGGGAGCTGGTGCGGCCGCTGATACGGCGCCGGACGCCCTCGAGCTCGCCGCGGGTCTTCCGCCAGCGACCCACCCAGCGCAGGTGCGACTCGAGGTCGGGGCAGGAGTGGCAGGGATGCGCGGCGAGCTCGGCGCGCAGCTGCTGGAGCCGCTCGTCGCTCGCGGCGGTCGACGGGGTGCGGCCGGCGCGGCGGCGCACCTCCCGGTGGGCGTCGTCGTCCTGCCCGGCCAGGCGCTGGCGCAGCGCGGCGGCGGTGTCCTTGCGGACCTTCCCGCTGCCCAGCGACTCCTGGCGCGGCAGGCGCAGGGTGTCGATGACGGCGGGAGGGGAGGGCACGTCGCCGGGGCGGAGGCTGCGACGGCGCCCCTCGGTGTCCAGCAGGTCCACCTGCGGGCCGCCGAGCACACGCCGGTCCACGTCCAGCACCACGGCATAGCCGCGGCGCTTGCCGCCGGGCAGGGCCAGCACGTCGCCGCGCTGCAGGCTGCGCAGGGTGGACCGGGTGCGGTCGCGGTCGGCGCCGGCGCGGGCGCGCGACAGCGACTTCTCCCGCTCGCTGATGCGCTCGCGGATGTCGGCGTACTCCACGAGGTCCCCGCGGTCGCACTCCATGGCCTGGCGGTAGGACTCGGCCGTCTCCTCCAGCTCCCGGGCGCGCCTGGCCAGTCCCACCACGGAGCGGTCGGCCTGGAACTGGGCGAAGCTGGTCTCGAGGGTCTCCCGGGCACGAGCCAGGTCGAAGCGGTCCAGCAGGTTCACCGCCATGTTCGCGGTGGGCCGGAAGGCGGAGCGCAGCGGGTAGGTGCGTCGGGAGGCGAGGGAGGCGACGGCGTCGGCGTCGAAGCGGGGGCCGGCCATCACCACGGCGTGCCCCTCGGTGTCGATCCCGCGGCGGCCCGCGCGGCCGGTGAGCTGGGTGTACTCGCCGGGGGTGAGGTCGGCGTGCTCGACCCCGTTGAACTTGACCAGCTTCTCCAGCACCACAGAGCGCGCCGGCATGTTGATGCCCAGCGCCAGGGTCTCGGTGGCGAACACCGCCTTGACCAGGCCGCGTTCGAACAGGTGCTCCACGACCGTCTTCAGCAGGGGCAGCATGCCCGCGTGGTGGCAGGCGTAGCCGTCCAGAGCCGCACGGCGGAAGGCCGCCACGCCCAGGATCTCGGCATCCTCGTAGGGGATCAGCGAGAGCTCCTCGTCGAGCACGGCGCGGATCTCGCGGCGCTCCTGCTCACTGGTGAGCCGCACCCGGGACTGGGCGCACTGCCGCACCGCCGCCTCGCAGCCGGCCCGGGAGAAGATGAACACGATCGCGGGCAGCAGGGCGTGCTGATCCAGCAGGGCGAGCACCTCGGGTCGGCGCAGGGTGCGCTGGCCGCCCCCGATGCGGCCGCCTCCCCCGCTGCGCCGGTCATCCCGGTGGTCGCGGCTCCCGTGGCTTCCGCGGTGGTCGTGGTCCCGACGGTCCAGGTCGTGGCGGGCTTCGCGCTCGGGTCGGCGCTGGGCGGAGCCGCGCGGCCGGTGGCGGCCGCGGGTGCCCTTGCGGCTGGGCGGGCCGCCGCGGCGACCCCGGTCAGGACCGTGGCGCTCCGGCAGCTGGGTGGCCAGCGCGGTGAGGCGGTGCAGCTCCGGATTGACCTGCCGATCGGACCGGGCCCCGGGGCCGTGGGAGATCACGGGGTCGCCGGAGTCGTCCACGAACAGGTCCAGCATCTGGTCGCCGATGATGACGTGCTGCCACAGGGGCACAGGGCGGGTCTCGGAGACCACGATCTCGGTGGAGCCGCGCACCTCCTGCAGCCAGGCTCCGAACTCCTCGGCATTGGAGACGGTGGCCGAGAGCGCCACCAGCTGCACCGACGGGGCCAGGTGGATGATGACCTCCTCCCAGACGGGGCCTCGCAGACGATCGGCGAGGTAGTGGACCTCGTCCATTACCACGAAGCCGAGTCCGTCCAGGAGGGAGGAGTCGGCGTACAGCATGTTGCGCAGCACCTCGGTGGTCATCACCACCACGTCCGCGTCCGGTCGCACGGAGGTGTCCCCGGTGAGCAGACCCACCCGCTCCGCGCCGAGCCATTCGGTGAGCTCGGCATGCTTCTGGTTGGACAGCGCCTTGATGGGGGCGGTGTAGAACACCTTGCGCCCCTGGGCGAGTGCCAGGTGCACCGCGAACTCGCCCACCACCGTCTTCCCGGCGCCCGTGGGGGCTGCGACCAGCACCGACCGTCCCTGCTCGAGCACCCGACAGGATGCCAGCTGGAACTCGTCCAGGGCGAAGGGGTACCGCGCGGTGAAGGCGGCCAGCTCGGTTCCCTCGATCGCCTTCTGCTCGCGCCGCTCCGCGGCCCAGCGGGCGTACTGCTGGGCGGGCGAGGGGGTGTCCGAGGACGAGGTAGGGTTCACGGCTGGCTCCGGCCCGGGTCGGCGAGGATCCGCACGGCTCCGGGCAGCACGCGGGCGGTGATGGGCAGCTCGATGCGCGGCTCGCCGTCGGCATAGGCGCGCAGGCGACGACCGTCCCGCAGCCCCACGGTGACCTTCCGCACGGGCTGGACCTCGAAGCCGTCGACGCTGGTGTGGGTGCCATTGAACACGCGGGGGAAGAAGCGCAGCAGCTTCGTGCGGCCGATGCCGGTCAGGGTGACCAGCTCCAGCACGCCGTCGTCCACCCGCGCCTCGGGCACCATGCGCATGCCACCGCCGAACACCCCGGAGTTGCACAGGGAGATCAGGGAGGCGTCCAGGTCGACGCGCTCGCCGTCGTCGATGCGGATCCAGTACGGCAGGGGTCGGAACGAGGGCAGCTCACGCAGCACGGCGGTGGAGTATCGGACGGCGTGGCCGCGGGAGGCGCTGTTCGCGCGGGCGTTGACCAGGGCGTCGAAGCCGAGGTTCACATTGCCCAGAGCCAGGGAGCGGTGGGGCAGCGCGTGCTCGGAGGCTGAGGTGATCTCGATGGCGTCGATGGTGACCACCGGTCGGGACAGCGCGTGCAGCAGCACTCGGGTGGCCTCCGCCGGTGAGTTCTCCGGCAGTCCCAGGGCGCGGGCGAAGTCGTTGCCGCTTCCGGCCGGGACCACGCCCAGCCGCACCGGGGTGCCGGCCACCACCTCGGCCCCGAGGGACACCGTGCCGTCCCCGCCGACGACCACCAGGGCGGTGAGGGTGTCGCGGACCTCGAGCGCACGGGCCCGGGCCACGTGGGCGGAGGATCCGGAGAGGTCCACCACGGAGATCCCGGACAGGCGCAGCAGGTTCCCCACCTGGCGGCCCACCCGGTGAGCGGTGCCGAGCGCTGCGGTGGGGTTGAACAGCAGCCCTACCCGGAGTCGGCTCACCTGTTCTCCGGCTCGTCGATGCGGGAGGGGGCGTCGATCGGTTCGACGACGTGGTCGATCCGGCTGGCCTGGTCCGGTGACAGGCTCTGGGCGGCCTCGGCCTCCTTCTTGTCCCGTCGCTTGTCGTTCCAGATGGAGATGAACACGGCGGCGAAGAAGAGGCTGGAGATCGCGGCGGACATGCCGATCAGGGTGAAGGGATCCGGGGTGGGCACCATCATCGCGGTGAAGGCGAAGCACAGGAAGATCACCCAGCGCCAGGCCTTCAGCATCGAACGGCCCCGCAGGATGCCCAGGAAGTTCAGCAGCACCAGCACCACCGGCATCACGAAGGCG
Source organism: Brachybacterium sp. p3-SID957 (assembly GCF_025144775.1). Classification (NCBI taxonomy): domain Bacteria; kingdom Bacillati; phylum Actinomycetota; class Actinomycetes; order Micrococcales; family Dermabacteraceae; genus Brachybacterium; species Brachybacterium sp. p3-SID957. The sequence goes on from NZ_JALXKT010000011.1 coordinate 60,470, forward strand.
ATGCCGAAGGCGAGCATGGTCTTGACCAGCAGGGCGAGGTACTCGTCGTACTTGATCAGCTGCTGGACGCCATCGGTGACCGGGGTGAAGCTGAGCAGCACCGGCACCAGCTGGTTGACGGCCCAGTACCCGGCGGCGCAGCCCAGGAAGAACAGGGGGATCGCGGCACCGAAGAAGCCCAGCGCGTACTTGCGCTCGTTCTTGTGCAGGCCCGGCATGATGAACAGCCATGCCTGCAGCATGATGATCGGTGCGGCCAGCAGCAGGCCCAGGTAGGCGGACATCTGCAGCCGTACGCTCAGCCCGGTGGCGACGCCCTGGAAGTTCAGATCGGCCTCCATCCCTGCCTTGGAGGCGATGCGGAAGGGACGCTGGAGCGCCTCGAACACCGTGGGGAACAGGAACCAGCCGACGATCGCGAGCACCAGCACGGCGAGGGCACAGATCATCAGCCGATTGCGCAGCTCGGTCAGGTGCTCGCCGAGGGACATCCGACCCTCGGGGTCCTTCTCCTTGCGCTTCTTCGGCGCGCGGCGTGCCTGGCTGTCACGGGCCACGGGTGTGCTCCTCCCAACAATCTGGGTCCGGTCGCGCTGCGGCCGGACCCGTCCTGTCGTTCAGCGGCTCGGCCGCCGAACGGATGACCGCTCAGTCGCGACGGTAGAGGTCGTCGTCCTCGCGCGCACGCACGGGCTCGCGCTCCAGCTCCTCGCGGTCGCGGGGGTCGTACTCGCGGTGGCGATCACGATCGTCGCGATCATCGCGGTAGCGGTCACGATCGTCGCGGTAGCGGTCACGATCGCGGTCATCGCGGTAACGGTCCCGGTCATCGCGGTACCGGTCGTCGCGGTCATCGCGCGCACGGTGGGAGCCGCCGTGGCGGTCCTCGTCCTCATCACGATCATCACCGCGCATCTCCTCGACCTCGCTCTTGAAGATGCGCATCGACTGGCCCAGGTTGCGTGCCAGACCCGGCAGCTTGCCGGCACCGAACAGCAGCACGACGAGCAGGATCAGCAGGACGATCGCCCAGGGGTTGCGGAACATTCCCATGAAAAAGCACCTTTCAGAAGCGCCGCGTGTGTGCGGGAGCGCGCCCATGGTCCCACAGCGGACCGTGTCGGCGTCGTACCCGGGAGCGGCGACGTGCCCGCCGTGCGACGGGCCCTCTCAGGGTAGCGCTTCGGAGGCGCGATGCCGCAGTTCGGAGGTCCGCGAAACGGTCACGATCGTGTCTCTGAGCGATGTGGGATGGACCACGTCGGCTGCACCGGCGGCTTCGAGGACCGCGTCGACCAGGGGGGAGCGCAGAGGGTCCACCAGTCGAGCGTACGAGGCTGGCTGTGTCTCGGTTCCCGCCTCACGCAGTTCACGGGCATCGAAGGCCTCGGCGATCCAGTGCGCCTCGGGCTCCAGGCGCAGCCACACCTCCCCCTCGACCACGCCGGAGAGGTCCAGGGCAGCACCCGCCTCAGCGGGATCCGCCGGGTGCTGCGGCGCGCCGTCGGGGAGCACCTCCACCACGCGGTCCAGCCGGAACCGGCGCTCCCCCTGGGCCAGCTCGCAGTACGCCCGCAGGTAGGAGCGGATGCCGTCGGTCTCGATGCGCACAGGCCTGATCCGTCTCACCGAGGTGCCCGGCCGGTCCGGGGCGGAGTAGCGGATGGTCAGTGCACCGGACGGGTCGGCGGGGTCATCGACCGCCAGGGCGCGGTGGACGGCGCCGAGCACGGTCTCGGCGCGAGAGCCGGGCAGCTGCGCTCCCGTCCCGTTGACTTCGCTCGCCTCCCCTGCTCCCGACGGCGTCACGCCTTCTGGACCGGTCTGTGCGGCGGTTCCTGCGCGAGCGCCGGCATCTGCACCCTCAGTGACCGTGTCGCGGCTTGCGAGCAGCTTCTGCCGGGCGGCGGCCACCAGGCGCACCTCCTCCCCGGCGGCGGGCTCGAGAGCGGCCAGTCCCGCCAGCAGCGCGGTGACCTCGACGTCGCTCAGGCGCAGGGCCCTGCGCAGCGGTTCGGCATTGCGCACCCGCACCGTTCCCTGTTCCCATTCGGCCTCGATCAGGTCCTCGAAGCCGGTTCCCATGTCACCGCACACGAACAGTACCTGCAGGTCGGCGATGAGCTGCTGCTGGCTGATGCCGAGGGCCTGGGCCAGCTCGGCAAGGTCCACTTCATCACGGGACTGCACGTAGGACGCCTCGCTGATCAGGCGGGACAGCTGATCGCTCCCGCTGCTGGAGACCCGGATCCTGGGCGCGGGCCGTGCGGGAGCGGCCTGAACGGCGGCGAGGTCCCCGGGTCCTTCGTGCTGCTCGGCGATCCGGGAGAGGATCTGGGCGATCTCCGCCCTCCATGGTGCAGGATCGACCAGAGTCGTCCAGCGCGCGGAGCCCAGCACCAGGCGGCGCAGTGCCGAGCGGGGCAGGATGGGCGTCTCGAAGCGCTTCGCCTCGAGCGGGGCGCCGGCACGATCCCTCAGCTCGAGCGCCTTGTACGGGGACGCCTCGATGACGGCGGGGGCGGAGTCCCCACCGGTCTGGAGCCTGCCCAGGACCTCGGCGAGATCCACTCGCGACGGCCTGGGCCAGGTTGCGGCCCCTCCGACGCGGGGGAAGGACTCGATGCGGGAGGCGCGGAACACGCGGGCGTCCTCGCGGTCCCGGTCGTAGCCGTGGACGTACCAGTGGCCGTCGTGGACGCCCACCACCCACGGCTCCACCGTGCGGCTGGTGAGGGCACCCGTGGTGGCACGGTAGTCGAAGCTCACCGCGCTGGCCGAGGTGACCGCCTCCAGCAGGGGGGTCAGCACCGGCAGGGACTCCACGGAGCCGCGGGGCGCACGGCGCAGCAGGTCCGGATCGGCATCGTGCCCCAGGCTCAGCAGCTTGGAGCGCACCCTTCGGGCCGCTCCCCCGGCGGCGGCATCGTCCCAGGCGCGGCTGGCGGCCAGCAGCACGGTGTACTCCTGCGTGGTCAGGTCGAGCACGGCATGGCCGGGGGTGGTGTCCAGGCGGTAGTAGACGGTGTTCTCGTCCAGCACGTCCGGTTCGCTGACCAGCGGCAGGCCCAGGTCCAGGATGGCGGCCTTGTCCCGCTCGAACATGCGCTCCGCAGCCGTCTCGCTGGGCGCGGCCGCATAGTCAGGGATCACCTGGAAGAGCTTTGAGCGATCGATCCGTCGGCGCGAGCCGATCGTCATGATCACGTTGAGCAGTCGTTCCACACCACGGGCAGCCACGGCCTCAGGCTACCGCTCCGGGGTCCGCGACGACCTACGCTGGGCGCATGCTGCGCTGGGAACGTGCCACCGTGATCGACCATCGCCCCGGTTGGGCGGGGGTGCGCCGCCTGCTGGTGCGGATCGACACCACCGGGGAGACGGTGAGCGCGCTCGCCTACCCCGAGCTCACCGGGGAGCCGGGCACCGGCGAGCAGGTGCTGCTGAACACCAATGCGCTGCGACGGGGCCTGGGCACCGGTGGTGAGGCCATGGTGGTGGCCCGGCCCGCGCACCTGCCAGCGGCGGAGGAGATCGCCGGGCACATGGTCAAGGCCCGGTACACGCCGATGCAGACCATGGTCGACGCCATCGACGACCCCGCCTCCGAGCACTACGAGATCCTTCAGCACGCCGAAGGCCTGGACGGCATGCCGGTGGTGGTGGCGGATCTGCACTCCTCCCTCCCGGCCGTGGTGGCCGGGGTGCGGGCCGAGGCGCCGCTGGCCCGGATCGTCTACGTCCACACCGATGCGGCGGCCCTCCCGGCCGCCTACTCGGCGACCGCCGCGACCCTGCGAGAGCAGGGTCTGCTGGCGGCGATCATCAGCGCCGGTCAGTCCTTCGGCGGGGATCTCGAGGCGGTCACGGTGCATTCGGCCCTGCTGGGTGCCCGGCACGTGGCAGGGGCCGACGTCGCCGTGGTGATCCAGGGGCCGGGCAACCTGGGCACCGGCACCGGGTGGGGGTTCTCCGGGGTGCAGGCCGCTGAGGCCGTGCACGCGGCCCACGTGCTGGGCGGGGTGCCGGTGGCGGCCCTGCGGGTCTCGAGCGCCGATGCGAGGGCGCGCCATCGGGGCCTGTCCCACCACAGCGCGACCATGTTCGGCAGGGCCACCCTGGCTCCCCTGCGCCTTCCGGTGCTCGACCCGAGCGATGACGAGTACAGCGCTTTTCATATGTCTGTCACTGAACAGATGGAATCTGCGATCATCGGACCGGCGCTCGAGCGTAGCTGCCGACATCAGCTGGCCCCCGTCCGCGCCGAGGGGCTCATCGCCGCTCTCGAGGCACTTCCGGTACGGCTGTCGACCATGGGCCGTGGGCTGGAGGAGGATCCGGAGGCGTTCCTCTACGCCGCACTGGCCGGGCGCTGCGCCGCCTCCCTCACCACGGACTGCTGAGCGGGCACATCAGGCCGTCACGCTCGCGCGGGGCGCCGCGATCTCAGCCCTCGTGGTCGGGGGCCTCGCCCCGCTCACGCACCAGTGCCGCCAGGCGATGCGCATCGGCGATGCCGCGCTTGCCATCGGACCGCTGGATGGCCCAGGTGGCCAGGGTGCTGCCATCGGCGAGGTCCAGGTGTGCCCAGGGATCGCCCATGGGGAAGCTGACGCCCACCACCTCCGGCCAGGTGACTGTGCGGGTGCGGAAGAGGTTGCGCACCTCGAGCTGCTGCGGGCCGGCCACCACGCGCACGGAAGCCTGGAGGTGGCAGAAGAGCGCCGCGAGGACACCGACCATCACCATGCCGGCGCGGTCCAGGGGGCTGAAGCCCGGTATCAGGATCGCTCCGCCCACCAGCGCGGCCAGCATGATCACGGCGACCGCATAGCCCACCGCCCGCACCATGCGAGGGCGGAACACGACAGTGCCGGCGGTATCCATCACGACAGTGTCAGATCCGACAGGCCTGGATCGCCGTGACCAGGATGGCGCGTGCGCCCACTTCGTACAGCTCATCCATCATCCGATGGGCATGCGCACGCTCCACCATGGAGCGCACGGCCGACCACTCCCCGCCGTGCAGCGGGGATACGGTGGGCGACTGGAAGCCGGGGGTGATGGTCACGGCCCGCTCCAGCTGGGCGGTGGGGATGTCGTAGTCCAGCAGCACGTACTCGCGGGCCACGAGGACGCCCCGGATGCGGCGCTCGAGCACCTCGAGGGTATGGGCGGTGGTCTCGTCCAGCTCCATGCCGGGACGGGAGAACAGCACTGCTTGGCTGGTCATGATGGGCTCGCCGAAGGGTTCCAGGCCGGCCTGCCGCAGGGTGGTGCCGGTCTCCACCACGTCGGCGATCACATCGGCCACTCCCAGGCGAATCGAGGACTCGACCGCTCCGTCCAGGTGGACCACCTCGGCGTTGATGCCGTGCCCCGCCAGGTGATCGCCGACCAGGTTCTCGTAGCTGGTGGCGATGCGGGTGCCCTCGAGGCTGGTGACGTCGCTGTGCTCGCCCACCGGGGCCGCGAAGCGGAAGGTGGAGCGGGCGAAGCCCAGCGGCAGGATCTCGGTGGCCGGGGTGCGGGAGTCCAGCAGCATGTCCTGGCCGGTGATGCCCACGTCCACGGTGCCCGAGCCCACGTACACGGCGATGTCGCGCGGGCGCAGGTGGAACAGCTCCACGTCGTTCTCGTGGTCCACCACCACGAGCTCCTTGGCCATGCCGCGGCGGCGGTAGCCGGCCTCCTGCAGCAGCTCAGCAGCGGGCTCGGACAGTGCGCCCTTGTTGGGGACGGCGATGCGCAGCACGGGAACTCTCCTGGGTCGCCCGGGGGGACGAGGGGTCGGGGGTGGGCAGGGACGGGGTGTCGACGGGTGCCGGGCGGGGCCGGCGGGAGGACAGGCTCGCGTTCGCGGACCTGGAGTCCTGCTCAGAGGCGCCGGTAGACGTCCTCGAGGGTGATGCCCTTGGCGATCATCATCACCTGCAGGTGGTACAGCAGCTGGCTGATCTCGGTGGCGGCATCCTCGAGCGACTCGTGCTCACAGGCCATCCAGACCTCCGCCGCCTCCTCCACGATCTTCTTGCCGATGCCGTGCACACCGGAGTCGAGCTCGCGCACGGTGCCGGAGCCCTCCGGCCGGGTGCGGGCCTTCTCGGTGAGCTCGGCGAACAGGGCCTCGAAATCCTTCACCCCGACAGGGTACGCGCCCGTGGGGGGGGGCCCGGGGGCCGGCCCCCCCCCCGGCGGCGCCCCGCCCCGCCCGCGGCCACGACCACGACGGCGAGCCGA
>NZ_JALXKT010000110.1:0-2541 GCF_025144775.1 Brachybacterium sp. p3-SID957
CCTCGTCCCCCGCTGCTGAACAGACGCGCGGGACCACCACGATCACCTCCGTCCTGGGCCGCGTCCTCTTCCTCGGCGTGGTCCTGGCCCTCGTCGTCTTCTTCGCTCCGCTCCTGATCGCACAGCAGCTGTGGATGTGGCTGATCGTCCTGATCGGCTCTGCGATCGCGATCTTCGTGCTGTACTCCACCAAGCGGTTCATCCCCGGCAAGTACCTCTTCCCCGGCACGTTCTTCCTGGTGGTCTTCTTGATCACCCCGATCATCCTGACGGTGGGGTACTCCTTCACCAACTTCGGCGACGGCACCCGCGGCACCAAGGAGCAGGCGATCAACTCGATCGTCTCCAACTCCGTGCAGCAGACGGCCGACGCCCCGCGCTACAACATGACGGTCGCGACGATGGGCTCCCCCACCGAGGGGCCCTTCGAGCTGTGGCTGCTGGAGCCCGAGACCGGTGACGTGTTCCGCGGCAGCGAGGAGCAGCCGCTGGAGCAGGTCGACGCCTCCGACGTCACCGTGGCCGACGGCCGCGTCACCGAGGTGCCGCAGGGCGACGTGCTGGACATGCGCGAGGTCAACGCCGTGTACAACGAGCTGCAGCAGCTCGCGGTGCCGGTGGACGACACCTCCGCGATCCGTCCCCTGAGCGTGAACCAGGCCTTCGTGGGCACCACGGTGCTGCAGTACGACGAGGAGCGCGACGTCATCGTCGACACCGCTTCCGGCACCGAGTACAGCGTGGCGAAGGTGGGCGACACGGAGTACTTCGTGGGCGAGGACGGCCGTCCCGCCTTCTCCCAGTCCTGGCTTCAGAACGTGGGGACGAAGAACTACGAGCGCCTGTTCACCAACTCGAACATCGCCTCGCAGTTCCTGGGTGCCTTCACCTGGACCCTGGTGTTCGCCGCCGGTTCGGTGCTGTCCACCTTCATCCTGGGCTTCGCCCTGGCACTGATCCTCAACGACGAGCGGCTCAAGGGCCGCCGGCTGTACCGCTCGATCCTGCTGATGCCGTACGCCGTGCCGGGCTTCATCGCCCTGCTGGTGTGGTCGAACTTCTACAACCGCGACTTCGGCCTGATCAACGAGATGCTGAACCTCGACCTCAACTGGTTCGGCGATCCCACTCTGGCCAAGGTGGCGGTGCTGCTGACGAACCTGTGGATGGGCTTCCCCTACATGTTCATCATCTCCACCGGTGCTCTGCAGTCCATCCCCGGGGACGTGCTGGAGGCCGCCAAGATCGACGGGGCCAGCCGCTTCCAGGCAACCGTCAAGGTGGTGATGCCGCTGCTGCTGGTGGCGGTGGCCCCGCTGCTGGTCGCCTCCTTCGCGTTCAACTTCAACAACTTCAACGCGATCGAGCTGCTCACCCAGGGTGGTCCCTTCCCGCCGGGCGAGTTCACCCGCGGCTCCACGGACATCCTGATCTCGATGATCTACCGCATCGCCTTCGGCGGCTCGGGAGCCGACTTCGGCTTCGCCTCCGCCGTGTCCGTGATGCTGTTCGTCCTGACGGGCATCCTGGCGGCCGTGCAGTTCCGCTTCACTCGTGCTCTCGAAGACGTCAACTGAGGAGATGGCCCCCATGTCTGCACCCGCTGCCTCGACCACGTCGAGCATTCCTGCTCCTCAGGTCCCCCAGCACAGGATGAGCTTCGGCCGCTGGTTCGCGGAGATCGGCTGGCGTCACATCGTCGGCATCCTCGCAGTCATCTTCGCCGTGTTCCCGATCCTGTTCGTGATCTCGGCGTCGCTGAACCCCACCGGCACCGTCGCTGCCACCAGCCTGATCCCCAGGGAGTTCAGCTTCCGGCACTACGAGTCGCTGCTGTCCGGCGAGCGCGGCCCGTTCCTGCGCTGGTACCTCAACACCGTCATCGTGTGCTTCACCGTCGCCTTCGTGCAGGTGTTCCTCTCGGTGATGGCCGCGTACGCCTTCAGCCGCTTCCGCTTCAAGGGCCGCCGCATCGGCCTGCTGTCGCTGCTGCTGGTGATGATGTTCCCGGCGATTCTCTCGATGATCGCGATCTACACGATGATCTCGGACCTGGGCAAGGTGGTCCCCCTGCTGGGGCTGGACTCCGTGCCCGGCTACCTGATCATCCTGCTGGGCGGCTCGCTGGGACAGGTGTGGCTGATCAAGGGCTTCTTCGACACGGTGCCGAAGGAGCTGGACGAAGCCGCCATCATCGACGGCGCCAACCACTGGCAGGTGTTCACCCGGATCCTGCTGCCGGCGCTGGTGCCGATCCTGGCCACCACCCTGCTGCTGTCCCTGGTGGGCGTGCTCTCGGAGTTCCTGCTGGGCTCGATCTTCCTGACCAGTGACGAGAACAAGACCCTGGCGGTGGGCCTGTACGGCCTGCTGTCCGAGAACCGCTCCAACAACCTGGGCGTGTTCGCTGCCGGCTCGGTGATGATCATGGTCCCGGTGATCATCCTGTACCAGTTCCTGCAGCGCTACATCGTCGGCGGCTCCACGGCCGGCGCTGTCAAGGGCTGATCGGCGTACTGCGAGGAGCACTTCCTCCTGTCG
>NZ_JALXKT010000111.1:0-2453 GCF_025144775.1 Brachybacterium sp. p3-SID957
GCCAAGCCCCCCCCCGCAGCTCGGCTTCGTGGCCCGGGGCCCGCGATGTCAGGCCGAGGCGTCCAGCACGTGGTCGAGCACGGCGATCAGGGCCCTGACGTCCTCCGGGGGCACCGCGGGGAACGTGGCGATGCGCACCTGGTTGCGGCCCAGCTTCCGGTAGGGCTCGATGTCCACCACGCCGTGGGCGCGCAGCACGGAGGTGATTGCCGTGGCGTCGATCTCCTCGCTGATGTCGAGGGTGGCCACCACCTGCGAGCGTGCTGAGGGATCGTCCACGAAGGGGGTGACCTCCTCGCGGCGGGCGGCCCACTCGTACAGCAGTCCGCTGGTCTCGCGGGTGCGGGAGTCGGCCCAGGCGAGACCGCCCTGCTCGTTCATCCACTCGATCTGCTCCGCCATCAGCACCAGCGTCGACAGTGCCGGCGTGTTGAGCGTCTGGTCCTTGCGGGAGTTCTCGATCGCTGTGGTCAGCGAGAGGATCGAGGGGATCCAGTGCGCCCCCTGGGCCGCGATGCGCTCGGCGCGCTCGATCGCGGCAGGGGAGAGGACCGCCAGCCACAGACCGCCGTCGGAGGCGAAGGCCTTCTGCGGGGCGAAGTAGTAGGCGTCGGCCTGGGTGGGATCGACCATCACGCCACCGGCGGCGGAGGTCGCATCGATCAGCACCAGCTGCTCGGTGCCGGCCCCCTCGGGGCGGCGCACCGGTGCCATCACCCCGGTGGAGGTCTCGTTCTGAGCCCAGGCGTAGGCATCGACGTCGGGACTGCTGACGGGGGAGGGGAGCGTGCCGGGCTCGGCCCGGATGACCTCGGGATCCTCCAGGTGGGGTGCATCGAGCACCTCGGTGGCGAACTTCTGGGAGAACTCGCCGCACACCAGGTGCTGGGAGCGCCGCTCGATCAGGCCCAGGGCTGCCACGTCCCAGAAGGCAGTCGAACCGCCGTTGCCGAGCACCACCTCGTAGCCCTCGGGGAGGGAGAACAGCTCGGCGAGGCCCGTCCGGACACGCTTCACCACGTTCTTCACCGGGGCCTGACGGTGCGAGGTCCCCAGCACGGACCCGGATGCCGCCACCAGTGCATCGACCTGGGCGGACCGCACCCGTGACGGACCGGAGCCGAAACGACCGTCGGCGGGCAGAAGGCTGCGGGGAATCGCCAGCTCGCGGATGCGAGCGGAGCGGTCGTTGCTGTGATCGGACATCGTGTCCTCCTCGTGATCCCGGGTCCGGTCCGTGCCGGTGACCCCAACATCGTGCCAGGCACGCGGCGAGCGGCACGCCACGGTCCGGCAGATGGGCGCATCTCTGGCAGGATCGGGGGCATGAGCCGTGCCGATCTGGACAAGAAGCCGTACGACGTCGCCGGGATGTTCGATGCCGTCGCCCGCCGCTACGACCTGATGAACGATGTCGCAGCGATGGGACAGGTGAGCATGTGGCGCGACCAGATGGTGGAGTCCCTGGCGGTCGCCGAGGGCGACACCGTGCTCGACCTGGCAGCAGGCACGGGCACCTCCTCCGCCGCGCTGGCTAGGGCCGGAGCCCGCGTGGTGGCGGCCGACTTCTCCCTGGGCATGATGACGGAGGGCCGGCGTCGTGGAGCACCCGTGCCCTTCGTCGGAGCCGACGCCCAGCACCTCCCCTTCCAGGACGACTCCTTCGATGCCGCGGTCATCAGCTTCGGACTGCGCAATGTCCACGATCCCCGCATGGGGCTGCAGGAGATGGTGCGGGTGGTGCGGCCCGGGGGAACGGTGGTCGTGTGCGAGTTCTCCACACCCACGAATCCACTGTTCCGCACCGTGTACGAGCGCTACCTGCTGCGCGCCCTCCCGGCAGCCGCACGTGGGCTGTCCTCCAACTCAGACGCCTACGACTATCTGGCCGAGTCGATCCTGGACTGGCCGGACCAGACCGAGCTGCACTCCTGGTTCCTCGAGCTGGGACTCGAGCACTGCCAGTACCGGAACCTCTCCGGCGGGATCGTCGCGCTGCATCGCGGATACGTCCCGGGCGACTGAACCTGCAGGTCAGGCGGGCGATGGACGAGCAAGTGAAGCAATGTGGCCGAGGACACCCCTGAAAACGCCGTCTCAGCTTGACGGCCGCGCTGCCGGCCCGTAATGTTTTTCCTCGTGCCCGGCCGAACGGCACGGCGAGAGACCAGCAGTGGATCACCCGCCGAACCGCTCACCACCAGGTACAACGGCCCACCTCCAGAGCCAGCGCGGCGCGGATCACACCGCACCGAGTTGACATGGAGAAGCTGGCCCCCTAAGTTATAGGGGTTGCCCCGGAACGGAAGAGCCCAGAGGGTTCGGAAGTCCGAGTGCGCGTGTTGCTTGATATCTCAATAGCGTGTCTGTTTGTTGATGCCAATATTTTGATTGGCATTTTTCGGATGATTAGCAGAAATTATTTTTGCTGGTTGTTTGTTTGAATGCTGGGG
>NZ_JALXKT010000112.1:0-2309 GCF_025144775.1 Brachybacterium sp. p3-SID957
ACTTTGTCGAAGTGGTGATGGCGCTCATCGATTTTCCCCAGAGTTGCTCGGTGAAGTTCCCCAGGGTCGCGGGGCTAGGTTAGCTGAGGTTGGTGCCGGTGGTGGCGCGTCGGATTTCCTCGGCTGCGGTGGCGTGGTGGCGGAGTCGGTAGGAGGCTCCGTCGAGGTTGATGACGACGGAGCGGTGGAGGAGTCTGTCAAGCATGGCGGCGGCGACGGTGGTGTCGCCGAGGATCTCGCCCCAGGCGCCGACGGGTCTGTTCGTGGTGATTACGATCGAGGTCTTCAGGTAGCGCTGGTTGATGACTTGGAACAGGGCCGATGCCGCTTCGGCGGGTAGCGGGAGATAGCCGAGCTCGTCGATGATCAGCAGGGTGGGGCCGGCGAAGAACCGCATCATGGTCGACCACTTCCCCTCGAGCGCGGCGCGGTGGCAGCGGGCGGCGAGGTCTGCTGCGGAGGTGAAGTAGACCCGGTAGCCAGCGTTGACGGCGGCGTGGCCGAGTCCGGTGGCGATGTGGGTCTTCCCTACTCCCGGCGGGCCGATGAGCAGCACGTTCGTCGCGTTCTCCAGGAATCGGCAGGTCCCCAGCTCGGTGAGGAGGTCCGGGTCGATGCCGGAGGCGGCGTCGTGGTCGAAGTTCTCCAGCGTCGCGCCAGTGGGAAGGTTCGCGAACCGGAATCGGCCGGCCAGGCGGCGTGCTTCGCTCGCGGTGACTTCGATGGCCAGCAGGCGTTCCAGCGCGTGAGTGAGGGTCCACTGCTCGGTGTTGGCCTGGTCCAAGATGGCGGGCAGAGCCTCAGCCGCATCGGCGAGCTTCAACTCGCTCAGATGGTCTTTGAGTTGCTGATAGACAGTTGCGGCGGCCTTGGTGGTGGTCATGTCAGGGTGTTCCTGTTCTTCGCGGCCTGCTCGTAGGCGGCCAGATCGATCACGGTGGCAGTCGGGGCCGGTGGCCCGGTCAAGACCTGGGCGGCGGCCAGCGCCGCGGGGCCGGGTGGGATGCGTTCCTTGCGGCGGTGAGGCTTCCCTGGTGGTGCCGAGGCCAGCGCGATGGTCTCCAGCGCGGTGATGTGCTGGTCGGTGCGCTGGGTGATACCCAGGCCCGGCTCGGCCAGGCGGTGACGAGCAACCGCGGCGCCGGAGATGGTGGCGATCTCGATGTGGTCCGCGCCCAGCGCCTGGTGGACATTCACTGTGGTCATCGCGAGCTCTGGCGGGACGGAGTATCGATTGCCGCGCCAGTGGATCAGCGCCTGCCGTGAAACGGTCCGGGGTTCGGTGATCACCACCGGGAACGCCATCGGCGGCAGTGGTCGCAGTCGCTCCGCAGCACGCATCGCTGCGGCGGTCGTGGACCCGACCGGGCTTTCGCGTCTGCGTCCGTCCTGCCGGGCCGCGAACCTCTCAAGCGAGGTTTGGGCCTGCTCCGCGGTGATCTCATCGGGCAGGGTCCTCCACCAGCGTTGGGCGGCGGTGTGGTTGTTCTTCTCGACCACGCCCTTACGGTTCCCGGAGCGGGGCCGGCAGACCACGGTCTGGACTCCGTGATGCTTCGCGAACGCGGAGAACATCGCGGTCAGGTCTCCGGTGGCGGGATCCAGCACGGTCCGCATCCGATCAAACCGCCACACCCTGGTCAGCCCGCCCAGCAAGGTGAGCACGGTCGTCATCGCGGCCAGCAGGTGCGGCAGGTCCATCGAGGGCGCGATCGCCGCCCGCCAGACGCCGGAATGGGCGAGCGACCCGACCAGCACATACGCCCCCTTCCGGGGAAAGCCCCACTGCTCGGGCGCGTCGGGTAGCTCGAGCCAGTCAAACTGCGTCTCTTCCCCAGGCGGGTGCTCGATCACCGCGTTCGGGCGGCGGGTGACGTGGGCGCAGGCCTGGCAGGCCGGCCGCAACGACCGGTCACGAATATGCCTGGTCAGGGACTGATACGAGCCCTCGAACCCGAGCGGGCGCAACTCGTCCAGCAGAGTCACCGCCCACAGGTGGGGGTCCTCGATCAACCGCGCGGTGACGTAATCGGTGAAGGGCTCGAACGCGTCCGGGACGGCGCGCCGGCGCACGCCCGGTTCGCGGTCGCCGCGGAGGTAGGAACGGACAGTCTTGCGGTCATGGCCGGTGCGTCGGGCGATCTCGCTGATCGTGATTCCCTGCCGGTGCAGAGCGTGGATGTCCACGCTGCTCCTCTCTGAGAGCATGAGCGTAGGGCCTCCCTGGAAGGCTGGTGAGTGGTCAGAGACCACCAGCATCCAGGGAGGCCCGCCTCATGCGACGGAGCGACCCAGCCTGGGGAATTCCG
>NZ_JALXKT010000113.1:0-1764 GCF_025144775.1 Brachybacterium sp. p3-SID957
CCGGCACTCGGGAGCAGGCGGGCAGACACCGGCGTCCCGGTTGCGAGAACGCGTCACCAACGTCCAGCCCTCATACACCTAGGTCAGTCCCCGGCTTGGGCATGATCAGCCATGAGCTGCGACCACTCCTGGCGTGAGGTTTGATGTGCCAGGTGGAGCAGGCTCATCACCGCGCCGGCGTAAAACATCGCCGTGCTGACGTTGTGCCAAAGATCAACCAAAGTGTCTGCGACCCGTGGCCAGGAATACCCGTGGGCGAACCCACTGGCTACGTTCCAGATCCACTGCACGGCTTCGGCGGTATTCTGAGGCAACCGGTCTCTGGCCGCGAGCTCAGATGCGGGTAGATCCTGCTGGGAAAAAGTCGCCGCGATTATCATCCCGACGTCCATCGGTCCGTCCTTCGAGATCATCGTGTCCGAGACTTTTTGCTGCAGCCCAAGGTTGCGACGATCCTCTGCGACGGCAGTCCGCATCCCCGCGGCTGCATCGCGCAGCGTGTCCAGGTCCGTGAATCCGGCTGCTGCCTTGGCAGCCTTCTCGAAGCTCTCCACGTCTGCGGCAAGGACCTTCAGCGCCCGCTGATCCCGTTCAGAGGGATCAGGGGGTGTGAGAACGTAAGCGACCCTGTTGGCGTTGACGAGAGCAAGGCGCGTCATCGTCATGATTGACGCCGGGAGCTCGGCCTCGACTTGTCGCAGCCCCCTAAGCGAGACCGTCGCTTCGCCGACCGCCTCGGCGCATATCTGCAGGCCCGACCACAGTGATACATAACCCCCGTCCGATGGGGTACACAGCAGGTCGATCTCGGAGCCAGCAACAGAGTCACCGAGTCCATGCAGCGCAGCGGTCGCATGCTGGCCAGCCTCGAGCAGCCTCTTCGTGACCGAATCCATTTCGACTCCTATGCGACTACGCATGACCTGGTCGACCTGTCATATCACGGTGCTGGCCGAAAGTACGCCCATCAGGGGGCACGACGCTCCCCAGCAACGAGTAGCCACCAGCGTTCAGGATTCAAGCGGTAGCTGCGGCGTCTTGAGGTAGCGGTACAGCGTGGATCGGCTGATGTTGTGTTCACGCGCGATCTGGGCTTTGGGTGTGCCTGCGAGGGCGGCGTCGCGGACGGAGCGGATCTGGTCGCTCTCGAGACTACGGGGCCGGCCCTTGTAGGCGCCGCGCTTCTTCGCGGCGGCGATGCCCTCGGCCTGGCGCTGGCGGATGAGCTCGCGCTCGAACTGCGCGAAGGCGCCCATCATGTTCAGCTGGAACGCGGCCATCGCATCCGCATGCCCGGGCTCGAAGGTGAGTCTCTCCTTGAGGAACTCGACGCTCGCGCCCTTCCTGGGGCGCTGCTCGGTGTGCTCGGCGGGATCGCCGGTGATCTGCTGGACGATGTCGTTGAGATCGATGACCGAGCGGGCGAGACGGTCCATGGACGCGACAACGACGTGGTCGCCCCGGCGGACGTGCCGGATGAGGGCCTGCAGCTGCGGACGGTCCGCCGCGCTCCTACCGGACTGCCTCTCGGTGAAGACCTGGTCGCACT
The DNA here is from genome assembly GCF_025144775.1 of Brachybacterium sp. p3-SID957. Lineage (NCBI taxonomy): Bacteria > Bacillati > Actinomycetota > Actinomycetes > Micrococcales > Dermabacteraceae > Brachybacterium > Brachybacterium sp. p3-SID957. The sequence continues at coordinate 1,550 of NZ_JALXKT010000113.1, forward strand.
CCCCCACCGCCTCGAGCTGCCGCGCGAGACTCTGGCCAGCCGATGACACCCGGAGGTACGCGACGCGCTGCCCCGGGGCCCGATGTGTTCCATTCATGCCTTGGACCCTAGCCGGGACATGCGTCAAAACGCGGGAATGCACTTGTAGGTTTGATCGCTCTATGGCGATGTTCTGTGATGCCTGGATGGCGCTAGCCTCGGGCTTTCATCGTTTC
>NZ_JALXKT010000114.1:0-1664 GCF_025144775.1 Brachybacterium sp. p3-SID957
CTAGCCTCGATCTTTCACGGTGCTGCTGAGCGGCAGCGTCGGGCGTCGAGGCCGATGTCCGTAGCTGATTCTGGCAAGAGGGTGTGACGGTCCGCCGCGTGTCGGTCGCGGTGGTCGGGCGTTCCGGTGCCAGGGTCCTTGGGGAGTGCGGTCAGCGACGGGGCCGGGAGCTATCCGGCGGGGGCGGGGAGGCCGGTGAGGCGGGCGTGGCCTGCCAGGACGATCCGGGCCCAGCGTGACCGGTCCGAGAGATGCAGGACCCGCTGCCGGGCATGCCGAGCGATGGTCGCGGGGACCTGGAACAAGCGGTGGCGCAAACGTTTGGGCTCCCACCGCCGGGCGGGCTGGTCGGCGTAGCCGAGCAGCCCCATCCAGGCAGTGATCTCGCTGGCCAGTGCGACGATCTGGCACCAGATCCGGTTCTGGGCGAAGGTCTTCAGTGGCAGGTTCCGTAAGCCGGCATCTTTCGCGGCCCGGATCCGGTCCTCGCAGCGGGCACGGCGACGGTGACGGATCTCGAGGTCCGCGAGCTGGCCCGTGGTGGTGTTGGTGGCGAACGCGGTGAGCCGGTAGCCGTCGATGTCATCGAACCGCAGCTGCGCTCCGGGATGGGGACGTTCGCGGCGGACGATGACGCGCATCCCCTTTGGCCAGTCCTCGTCGAGGTCGAGCAGCCCGGTCAGTTCGGCGACATCCGCGCCGTCCCGGACGTCGCCGTCGGAGTTGTAGGCAGGCTCCCAGACGTGCTTGGGGATCAAGCGGAACAGCTCCGGCGTGTTCGCGGGCAGGGTGAATCCGACCGAGTACGAGACCCGCCGCTTCACCAGCTCCTGCAGCGTCTTCTTCGTCCCGCCGGCACCATCAATCCGGACCAACACCTTCCGCCCCGGCCGGGACCCCATCCCCACCTGCGCCAGCGCATCAGCGATCACCTGCTTGTGATCGGCTGCGGTGTTCGAGCCAGCATTCCCGGGACGCAGGAGGCAGGTCAGCATCTCCCCGGACCCGCCCGCGCCGTGGTCAACGAACGCGAGCAGCGGGTGGAATCCGAAGCCCTTCTTAAACGTTGGCCTCGCGAACTCTTTCTCGCTATGGGACGTCACCAGCGATGCGTCCAGGTCGATGACCAGTGGGTTCTTCGCCGTTGCGTTCGCGTTGGGGGCGTGGTTCCCGGCCTGAGCCCAGGCGTTCTTGCGTGCTTTCCGGCGGGCCGTGCTGATCGCGCTCTCGGCCTTGTCGACGTCACCGGCCAGGGTCGTGAGCAGGCGGGAGATCGTCGGATCCGAGGCCACAGGCCCATACACCTCCGGTTCCGCCCGCAGCGTCGCGACATCAGCCAAGCAGTCCCCACCGACCGCCAACATGAGCGCAAGATCGGTGAGGATCTTTCCTGGGTCGTGCCGCGCGAACTGCTTCCTCCACGGCGCCAGGGCTCTGGACAGCTCGGTGGTCAGGCCCGTCGCCCGCAGCGTCTGGGTCAGCAGGATCCCGCCTGCTTGACCGACGGCGGGCACCGGTGCGACATCAACCTGAGGACGTGGATACAACCCGGTAGTATTCACCCTGAAGGTGCTCCTTGGACTGCGATGAACTGGACTCTAGACAAGCCCTATTCTTCCAGCTCAGGAGCACCTTCACCCATTACGACCCGCCCCTCGGACACC
>NZ_JALXKT010000115.1:0-1647 GCF_025144775.1 Brachybacterium sp. p3-SID957
ACCTGACTTGGACCTCTCTGGGGTATCGACGCGGGTTTTGGGTGTATCGGTGCTGGTGAGCGCTTCGCGCCTGCCTGGAGTGACACACTAAGCGGGTGGTGTTCCTGCGGAAGGTGAGGACGGCGTCGGGGGCGACGGCTGTGCAGATTGCTGAGCGGCGGAACCGTCGGGATGTGGTCCTGGAGCATCTCGGGTCGGCTCATACCGAAGCCGAGCTCGCCGGCCTGATGGAGGCGGGTCGGGAGAAGATCAACGCTGGTCAGGGCGTCCTCGACCTGGGGACAGCAACGTCGACGAGCCCCGCGACGATCACGTCGAAGCAGTCCCGGCTGCTGCTGGAGACGCTGCAGTCCGCGTGGGCGGCGCTGGGGTTCACGGCGATCGGTGATGAGGCATTCTTCCAGCTCGTCGCCGCACGCCTGATCGAGCCGACCTCGATGAGCGACTCCGCCAGAGTGCTGGCGGAGGTCGGGATCGACCCGGTGCATCGCTCGACGATGAAGCGCTGCCTGGCCCGGATCGCCACGAACGACTACCGCGGCCAGATCGCGACGAGGTGCTTCGAGCATGCCGCGACCAGCGGCGACATCTCGCTGGTGCTCTACGACGTTACGACGCTCTATTTCGAGGCGGAGAACGAGGATGCGCTGAGGAAGGTCGGCTACTCGAAGGAACGCCGCGTGGATCCGCAGATCGTGGTCGGCCTGCTCGTGGACCGGGGCGGGTTCCCGCTGGAGATCGGCTGCTTCGAGGGGAACCATGCTGAGACCCGCACGATCGTCCCGATCATCCGCCAGTTCCAGGCCCGGAACGACCTGGCTGACATGGTCGTGGTCGCGGACGCCGGGATGCTCTCGGCGGCCAACCTGCGCGAGCTCGACGAAGCGGACCTGAAGTTCATCGTCGGTTCACGACAGACGAAAGCCCCGGGTGACCTGGCCAATCACTTCCATTGGAACGGGGACGCGTTCACGGACGGGCAGCTGATCGACACCATCACGCCCCGCCACGGGAACACGAAACCCTCCACGACGAAGCGCCGCAAGGAGCCGGTCTGGGACGCAGAGGAGCATCCCGGCTATTGGCGTGCCATCTGGAGCTATCGCACCAAGCGTGCCACCCGCGACAATCACACCCTCACCGCGCAGGAGAACCGGGCCCGAGCCGTGATCGACGGGGACGCGTCGGTGAAGTCGACCAGATTCGTGAAGACCACCGCGAGCGGCCGATCCCTCGATACGGCCTCGCTCGAGCGGGCACGAAGTCTGGTCGGGCTGAAGGGCTACGTCACGAACATTCCTGCCGCCACGATGCCGGCGGCGGAGGTGGTCTCCAGCTATCACGACCTCTGGCATGTCGAGCAGTCATTCCGGATGAGCAAGACAGACCTGCAGGCCAGGCCCATGTTCCACCGCACCCGTGACGCGATCGAAGCCCACCTCACCATCGTGTTCACGGCCCTGGCGATCGCCAGACACCTCCAAGCAGCGACCGGGTTCAGCATCCGCCGGATCATCCGGACACTCCGTCCCCTCCAGGACGTCACTATCACCATCGCCGGGCAAAAGATCACCGCGAGCCCCGAACTCACCGACGACGCCCGACACGTCCTTCAGCGAGTGACACACTAAAGAGGTCCAAGTCAGG
>NZ_JALXKT010000116.1:0-1594 GCF_025144775.1 Brachybacterium sp. p3-SID957
GGTCGGCGTCGTTGCCGGTGTTGAGCTGCTGATTGTGGCATTCGGGTATGACAGATCGTCGCAGTGTCCGTTGCGGGCGGTCGGGTTCCACTCCCGAGAAGAGGAGCTGCTGGTCGTAGGGGCGGGTGGTCTCGCCGGGTTAGGTCTGTGCGACGGTGGTGCGGAGCCGGTTGACGCCGGTCAGGACCCTCACGGCTTCGGGTGCATGTTCGGCGAGGTGGAGGACCTTGTGCCGGGCGCGGCGCACGAGGGTCGCGGGGATCTCGAACAACCGCGCGCGGAGCCGTTTGGGTTCCCATTTCCTCGCGTCGTGCCTGGTGAAGGCGATGGTTTGCATCCAGGCGACGAGCTCGGAGGCGAGTTGGATGATCTGGCACCAGATCTGGTTCTGCGCGAAGGACTGCAGCGGGAACTTCTCAAGGCCCATGTCCTTGGCGTTACGGATCCGGTCTTCGCAGCGTGCACGGCGACGGTGCCGCAGTTCCAGGACGGCAAGCTGGCCGTGCGGGGAGTTGGTGGCGAACGCGGTGATGCGCATCCCCTCGTGATCGGTGATCCGCAGCTGCGCCCCAGGATGAGGACGTTCCTTCCGCACGATCACCCGCATCCCGGCAGGCCACGCGGCTAAGTCAAGGAGCCCGGTCAGCTCCGCCACCCATGTCCCCTCGCGGATCCCCTCGTCCTCGCTGTCGTAGGCGGGGGTCCACGCCTTTGCCTCGTCGATACGTTCCAGTAGGTCAGGCGTGTTCGCAGGGAGGGTGAACCCGACCGAGTAGGCCAGACGCTGCCGCTGGAGCCAGGCCAGGAAGTCTTTGGTGCCGCCGGCCCCGTCGGTGCGGATCAGGATCTTCTTCGACCCCCGCCCGCCCCGGGCCAGCAGGCCCGGTGGGAGCTGCGCGAGAGCCTGCCGGGTGACGGTGATGTGATCAGCGGCGGTGTTGGAGCCGGCGTTGCCGGGGCGGAGGTGGATCGCCAGTGGTTCCCCGGTCCCTTCGCTGCCGTGGTCAAGGAACGCACACAACGGGTGGTATCCGAAGCCGCGTTTGAACGTCGGTGCGGCCTGCTCCTTCTCGCTGTGGACGTTGATCAGGGTGGCGTCGAGGTCGATGACCAGCGGGTTCTTCGCACTGACCCCCGCAGCCGGGGAATGCGCTCCGGCGAGGGTCCAGGCTCTTTCACGCGCGGCCCGGCGGGCTTTCGAGATCGCCTCGATCACGGTGGGCGCGTCCTGGGCGAGGGTGGTGAGCGTGCGGGAGATCGTCGGGGTCGAGGCGACATCACCGAACAGGCCCGGCTCGCAACGCAGCAGATCAGTATCCGAAGCATGCTCCCCGCCGATTGCGAGAGTGAGTGCGAGGTCCAGCAGGACCTTCGCCGCGTGGTGCTCGGCCAGCGGTTTCGTCCAAGGAGCCAGTGCTTCCCGCAGCGAAGAGGCGAGGCCGGTGGCGTGGATCGTGTCGGTCAGCAGCACCGCGCCCGCATGCGAGAGGGCCGGGACCTCAGCGATGTCCACGCGCGGACGGGGGTAGAAGAACAAGGTAGGGTGGGACACCTGAAAGGTGCTCCTTCCGGCGGATGGCTACGAGCTTCAACA
>NZ_JALXKT010000117.1:0-1482 GCF_025144775.1 Brachybacterium sp. p3-SID957
GCTCACTGGGGGACCATCCTTAGTGCGGCCTTGTTCGGTAGGGTCGTGACCACTCGGTCCCGGTGGGTGCATGGCCTATGGTGCGTGCCGTTCGACGGCCAGCATGAGTTCTGCCAGCCCTGCCGGGCCGAGGCCATCTGAACGGCATCAGGAACATGCCCCTTCGAGGGCCGAGCAGTGAGCTTCCGGCAGGTGTCCTCTACCAAGTGGTGCTCCTTCGAGAGACCTGGAGTGCATGCATGTTTGTCGGATGGGACTGGGGCAACACCACCCACGCGGTCGCTGTCATCGACGGCCAGGGCCAGACGGTCGACCGTTGGCTCTGCCCCCATAGCGAGGACGGGCTGCGCGCCACGTTCGCTCGCCTCGCGGGCCACGGCGCGCCAGCTGAGCTGCCGGTAGCGATCGAGACCACGCGCGGGCTGGTCGTGGACCGGATTCTGGCGGCCGGGCATCCAGTCGTGGCCGTCCACCCCAATGCGTTCAACGCCGTTCGTCCCCGCTGGGGCGCGGCCCGCGCGAAGGACGATCCCGGCGACGCGTTCAAGCTCGCCGACTACCTCCGCACCGACGGTCGTCGCCTGCGGACCCTGCGCCCCACCGAGCAGGTCACTCTTGAGCTGCAGGCACTCGTTCGTGCCCGTGAGGACCAGGTCACCGCCCGCGTGACGGCGACCAACCAGCTCGCCGCGCTGCTGGCCGAGCACTGGCCCGGCGCCGGGATGGTCTTCGCCCGCCTGGACTCCGATATCGCCCTGGCGTTCTGCGACCGCTTCCCCGCCCCTGCGACGGCCAGACGACTGGCACCGGCGAGAATGCGGGACTGGCTGGCCCGCCAGCACTACTCCGGACGCAACGACCCGACAGTTTTGGTGGCCAAGCTCCGCGACGCTCCCGCACCTGCCTCCAGGCTCGGCGAGGAGACGATCACCGCGCTGGTCCGTGCTCAGGTCGCGGTCATCCGCGCCCTGAAGACCGCGATCGACGAGCTCGAGGCCCAGATCGACACGGCCCTGGCCGCCCATCCCTGGGCAGCGCTGATCAAGGACTTGCCCCGAGTCGGGACCGTCAACCTCGCCCAGCTCATCGGTGAGATCGGCCCCCTGCTGGAGCACACCGCCAGCGCGGACCAGCTCGCCGCCGAGGCCGGCGTCGTGCCCGTCACGCGCGCCTCGGGCAAGTCTCGCGCGGTCGTGTTCCGCTACGCCACCAACCGGCGAGCTCGCCAAGCCCTCGTCCGCTGGGCCGATAACTCCCGCCACGCCTCGCCCTGGGCGAGGAACATCTACGACACCGCCCGCGAACAAGGCAAACGACACCCCCACGCCGTGCGGATCCTCGCCCGTTCCTGGCTGCGGATCATCTACGCCTGCTGGCGCGACGGAACCTGCTACGACCCTGCCGCCCACGAACGGCGCAGAACCGAGAAAACGGACCACATCACCGCTCTCGCGGCCTAGAGGTTGACTCAGGGAACTCATG
>NZ_JALXKT010000118.1:0-1446 GCF_025144775.1 Brachybacterium sp. p3-SID957
GGCTCTTCGCGGTTCGTGGTGAATGACCCTGCTGTGGCGGGTATTCACGCTACGGTTCTCGCGGCGCTGGTCAGCAGGATACGCATCCGGTAGTTCTCGGCGTTGCGGAAGCCACGGCCAGTGCGTTTGATGTTCTTGATGCCGGTATTCGCGGCCTCGACTCGAGCGGTGGTCGCGCCGGTGACGATGAGGACCTCGATCGCGTCCCACCAGGTCACGACGGTGTCGTAGAGCTTGGTCGCCTCGGGCATATTCGCGATCTGGACGAAGTAGCCCATCCGCATCCGTTCCTCCCAGGCCTGAGCCAGGGTGTCGGTCGCCAATAGGCGACGGAGCTGCTCCTTGATGCCCCAGGCGGCGGAGAGCTCGTCGGTGGGGTCATCGGTGCGGAACACCCTCTCCAACCGCTCCCACGCCCGTGGAGTGAGGGTGTCAGCGCCGCGCAGCAGGAGCATCCGGTGCGCCCAGGCCGGGTCATCCTTGCGGCCGCGACGACCGTGATGGGTGCGGGCCAGGCGTTGCCGCACGGCGGCGACCATGTCGTTCCCGAGCTTGACGAGGTGGAACTTGTCGACCGAGACCGCAGCGCGGGGCAGGTAGGTCCGCAGTGCTTTGCGGAACGCGGCCGAGGGATCGATCGCGACGATCTCGATCCGCTCCCGCCAGAGCTCGGAGCGCTGGGCAAGCCAGTCACCGACGGCGGTGGAGTCCCGGCCGTCGACGACGCCGAGGACCTGTCCGGTGGTCAGGTCGACCAGGGTCGTCATCCATGGCTCGAACCGTCTCCAGGCACCTTCATCGGTGCGGAACCAGCGCACCGACCGGTAGCGGTGCTCATCGATGCCCAGGCGCGTCACTCGCACGTCCTCGGCGGCGGGGAGGACCACTGCGGCCGCCGCCAGCGCGGACTGGACCAGCCACCACGAGACGTCATGGGCCCGGGCGACCTCGGAGGCAGCCCGGCCCGAGGTGAGCACCGCGGAGACGACCTGATCCCGCAGCCGGGTCGTCGAACGCGCACGGTAAGGGACCTGATCGGTGGCTTCCCAGAACGTGCGCCGGGCGCAGGCCGGCTCGAGGCAGAACCAGCGCCGCTTGGCCCACACCACCTCCACCGCCCCGGCCACGGGGACGTCGCGCACCTTCTGGGACCGGCGGGAGTGGACCTTGGTCGCGAGCACCCCGCAGGACGGACAGCCCGGCGGCTCGATGGATTCGATCACCACTCGACGGCCTCCGTCGGGCAGGTCGATCGCGTCTGTGACGCGGTAATCGGGCAAGTTGAAGATCGTGCTCGCAGCATCACGCTGCGAACCAGTATTCTCGTGCACAGGCTCGTGGTCCTCTGAGGTGTGGATGTCTTGACAACACCCATCACAGCAGGACCACGGGCCGTTCTACGCCAGCGACGCGACGCTCTCCTTCACCACCAACCGCGAAGAGCCG